>NZ_QQSV01000002.1:300000-415582 GCF_003351145.1 Meiothermus sp. QL-1
GCCACGATGGCCAAAGCGTCGCCCCAGGCCAGCAGGCGGCCTCGAGTCTTGGGGGAAGGTCTCATACCCTCTCGGTTGCCTCAAAGAAGACCTTTTCGGCCCGGTAGGAGCTGCGCACCAGGGGTCCGCTGAAGACCTCCATGAAGCCCGCCTCATAGCCCCAGTCGCGGTACCTGGCGAACTCCTCCGGGGTCACGTAGCGTTCAACCGGCAGGTGGTGCTGGGTGGGGCGCAGGTACTGGCCCAGGGTGAGGATGTCCACCCCCACGGCCCGCAGGTCGCGCATGGCCTCCCGGATCTCCGCCTCGGTCTCGCCCAAGCCCAGCATCAGGCTGGACTTGGTGAGCACCTCGGGGCGCACCTTCTTGGCGTGCTCGAGCACCCTCAGGGTCTGGTCGTAGCCCGCGCGGGGGTCGCGCACCTTGGGGGTGAGGCGGCGAACGGTCTCCAGGTTGTTGGCGAACACCTCCTGGCCCCCCTCCAGCACCACCTCCACGCTCCTCAGGTTGCCCTGGAAGTCGGGGGTGAGGGTCTCCACCTTGACCCCGGGGTCGAGCCGCTTGATCTGCCGCACGCACTCGGCGAAGTGGGCCGCCCCACCGTCGGGCAGGTCGTCGCGGTCCACCGAGGTGAGCACCACGTACCTGAGCCCCAGCTCGGCCACCGCCTGGGCCACGTGCAGGGGCTCCAGGGGGTCCACCCAGCCCCTGGGGTTTCCGGTGTCCACCGCGCAGAACTTGCAGGCCCGGGTGCAGACGCTGCCCAGCACCATGATGGTCATGGTGCCGTGGCTCCAGCACTCCCCGATGTTGGGGCAGCGGGCTTCCTGGCAGACGGTGAAGAGGCGCAGGCGCTGGGTGAGCTCTTTCAGGCGGTGGTAGTTGGGCCCGGTGGGCGCGGTGGCCCGCAGCCAGGCCGGCTTGTTGCGGTCGACGGGTTCGGGCCGCTCCTGCGCGATGCCGCCCGGGACCACCTTGAGTTCGATAAGACCCCCGTTTTGGAAGTCCTCTAGCTGGATGGTTTTGAGGTTCCTCATGCTGGCTCCTTGGTCGGAAAGGCTGGGAAGACCTGGGCCATGGCCTCTACCACCCGCTCTGCCACCTCCTCCAGGCTCAGGGGGTGGCCCAGGATTTTTTGCAGCGAGGTCACCCCCTTGTCCCTGAGGCCGCAGGGCACGATCAGACTGAAGTCCTCGAGCCGGGTGTTCACGTTCAGGGCAAAGCCGTGAAAGGCCACGTCTTTTTTGATGGCCACCCCGAAGGCGCAGAGCTTTTCCTCCTGCTCCGGGGCTGTCCGCACCCAGACCCCGGCGTAGCCCGGGCTAGGATAGGCCTCGATGCCGTAGCTGGCTGCAACCTGGAGGATGGCCTGCTCCAGCCGCCGCAAAAACCCCCGCACCTGCCGGCCCACCGGGAAGATGGGGTAGCCCACCAGCTGGCCCGGGCCGTGGTAGGTCACGTCGCCGCCCCGCTCTACGGCGAAGAGTTCGATGCCCATGGCCCGGTACCGCTCCTCGGGCAGAAGCAGGTGCTCGGGCTTGGCGGCCCGGCCCAGGGTGATGGTGGGGGGGTGCTCTAGAAGTAAAAGGGTGGGCTCGCGCCGGCCCGCTGCTACCTCGGCGTGCACCCGCTTCTGGTACTCCCAGGCCTCCTGGTAGGGCATCCGGCCCAGCTTCTCCACCGCGAAGGCGGCCATGGCTAAAGCATACGCCGTCTGGCCGGGGCGTGACCCTCACCCGGCTCACAGTGGGCGGTATGCTTGGGCCATGAACACGCCGGTCTGGGAGGGCGGCGGCTGGCCCGGGCTGCCCAAGCTGGAGGGCAGCCTGGAGGCCGAGGTGTGCGTGGTGGGCCTGGGCGGCTCGGGGCTTTCGGCCATTTTGGAGCTTTTGCGTCTGGGCCGAAGGGTGGTGGGGCTTGACGCTGGGAGGGTTGCGGGGGGAGCGGCCGGCCGCAACGGCGGGTTTTTGCTGGCGGGCCTGGCCCGGTTCTACCACCAAAGCGTGCGGGCCTACGGGCGCGAGCGGGCCCGGCGGGTGTACCAGGCCACCTTAGAGCAGATTGAGCGGATGGCCCGGGAGACCCCGGAGGCTGTTCGGCGGGTGGGCTCGCTGCGGGTGGCCGCCTCCAGCGAAGAGCTGGAGGACTGCGAGGCCCACCTGGCGGCCTTGCGGGCCGACGGGTTTGCCGCCTGGCCCTACGCGGGGCCTGAGGGGGAGGGCATTTTGCTGCCCGATGACGCGGCCATGAACCCCCTTTTGCGCTGCCGCCGGCTGGCACGGAAGGCCCTGGAGGCGGGGGCCCGGCTTTTTGAGCAGAGCCCGGCGCTGGAGATTCGCTGGGGCGAGGTGCGCACCCCCAAGGGCCGGGTGCGCTGCGAGGGGGTGCTGGTGGCGGTGGACGGAAGGCTCGAGCAGGTCCTGCCCGAGCTGGAGGGCCGGGTGCGCACCGCCCGGCTGCAGATGCTGGCCACCGCCCCCATTCCCCCCCGCTTTCCCCGGCCGGTCTACCGGCGCTGGGGCTACGACTACTTCCAGCAGCTCCCCGACGGGCGGCTGGCCTTGGGGGGGATGCGCGACCGGGAAGAAGCGGCCGAGTGGACCTGCTCCGACGAGCCCACCCCCAGCCTCCAGCGGCGGCTGGAGGGGTGGCTCGAGGCCCTGGGGGTGAGGGCCCCCGTCACCCATCGCTGGGCGGCCTCGGTGGGCTACACCCCCACCGGCTGGCCCATCGCCGAGGAGGTGCGGCCTGGGGTCTGGGCCATAGGCGGCTACAGCGGGACCGGCAACGTGGTGGGGGCCCGGCTGGGGCGCGAGGTGGCCTGGGCCCTTTGTGGGCAGCGGATGCCGGGGGCAGTCTTCCTGCCCTAGGCCCTACTCCGGGGCCAGCTCCTCCCCTTCCAGGCTTCGCGCCCGGAGCTGCTCCCAGGGCAGGTGGTCCAGGGGGTAGTACCGGTCGGCCTGCTGGGCCAGCCGGTAGGAGGAGAGGCTTTGGAAGGTGGTGTTCTCCACCTGCTTGCCCATGTCCTGCAGCACCTTGAAGACCTCGGCGAAGTCGGCGTCGCCCGAGACTAGGATGGCCACGTCGTAGGCGTGGGCGTAGGCCAGCTTGAGCATATCGGTGGCGATCTGGATGTCCACCCCTTTTTCCACAAAGGTCTCCCCCCGGCGCTCCAACCGGCCCAGGCGCACCGTCACGTAGGGGGCCCGGCGCAGGTAGTTGAGGAAGCTCTGGTGGGCCTTGGCGGCGGGGTCTTCGCTGGGCAGGGGGGCGTTGTAGTAGTAGGCCCGCAGCAGGGGCCGCCCGGCGGCCAGGGCGGATACAAAGGCCACGAAGTCCAGGCGATACTCCGGGCCCAAGGTGGAGACCAGACCCCTATACAGGTTGCTGCCGTCGATAAAAATGGCCACCCGGTTCATAGCCGGATGATAGAAGGTAGGGCTAGCGCCCGCCTTGGGGCCCGGCTACTTTTCCCAGGCAGCCACCACGCAGGGTCCCACCGGCACCAGGCGGTGGGGCCCCTCCAGGTGGGCGGCCTCGCTCGGACGCAGGTGCAGGTAGCCGCCGTCGGGCAGGTCGATCACCAGCTCCCCTTCGAGCAGCAGGTAAAGCCGCCCCTTCATGGCCTCCTCGGCTGCTTCCAGCCGGCGGGCCCAGAAGGCCGCGAGCCCGGGGAAGCGGACCTCTTTTTGGGCCCTGGCCAGCCGGAGCAGGTGGAGCTTCATCGGGCGCCGACCACCTCTTCCTTGCGCTGCTTACCATAGGCCATCCGCAGCTTGAATAGGGCCTGGCGGAAGAGCTTCAGGGTCTCGGCCTCGGGCTTACCCAGGGCCTGGGCCGCCTGCGGCACGGCCTTTTGCTGGCCCCGGGTCAGCCGGGCTACCTGGGCCTGCTCGGGGGTAAGGCCAGCCTGGGGGATGAGGGGCTCGAGGTCGGCCCAGGTGCTTTTCCTGGTCTTGGGTTGCCCTTTTTCGCGCTGGGCCCCAGGCCGCGGGCCTCCATAACGCTCACAGGCCGGGTTGGAGCAGGCCCGCAGCCGGCCCTTGTCCAGCTCGTTCCAGCCGCAAAGAGGGCACTTGTCGGGCAGCAGCGGGTTGAAGACCAGGAAGTCGCAGCCGGGCTGGTTGCAGCGGTAGTAGGGCCTGCCCCGCTTGCTGGTCTTCTGCACCACCTCGCCGGTGCGGCACTTGGGGCAGGTGATGCCGGTGGAGGGGGCCTCATCGCGGGTGTAGGTGCAGGCCGGGTAGCGGTTGCAGCTTATGAAGCTGCCGTAGCGGCCGAAGCGCCGCACCAGCTCGCCCTCTTTGCAGGCCGGGCAGGCCTCCCCCGTGGGCTCGGGCTCCTTCCTCAGCTCGAGCCGCTCGGTATAGCGGCACTCGGGGTAGCCGGTGCAGCCCAGAAACTGGCCGTAGCGCGAGACCTTGAGCTCTAAAGGCCGGCCGCACTCGGGGCAGAGCTTTCTGGGCACCTTTTTGAAGTCCTCTAAAAAGGGCTCGTAGAACTCCCGCACCACCTTGGGCCAGTGGGCCTTGCCCTCCTCGATCTGGTCGAGGCGGGTCTCGAGCTGGGCGGTGAAGTCGTAGGCCACCACGTCGGGGAACATCCGCACCAGGTAGTGAGTGACCTCGCGGCCTAGGGGGGTGGGCCGGAGCGACTTCCCCTGCCGCTCGATGTAGTTGCGGCGTTCCAGGGTCTCGATGGTGGGGGCATAGGTGGAGGGGCGGCCGATGCCCATCTCCTCCAGGGTTTTGACCAGGCTGGCATCGGTGTAGCGGGGAGGGGGCTCGGTAAAGTGCTGGCTGGGCTCGAGGCCCTCCAGGTGGGCCGAAGCCCCCTCGCGCAGGGGAGGGAGCTGCTTTTCCGCCTCGTCCTCCTCGCGCCCGTAGACCTTCAGGAACCCGTCGAACCGGACCACCGAGCCCGTGGCGCGGAAGACCAGCCCCCCGCCTTCCACCGTGGCGGTGGTCTGCTCGTAGACCGCCGGGCTCATCTGGGAGGCCACGAAGCGCTGCCAGATGAGCTGGTAGAGCTTGAATTCCTCCTCGCTCAGGTGGGGCCGCACCGCCTCCGGGGTTCGCTCTACCGCGGTGGGGCGGATGGCCTCGTGGGCGTCCTGGGCGTTTTGCGCTTTCTTGCTGGCGTACTGGTGGGGTTTCTCTGGCAAGTAGGCGGGCCCAAAGCGCGCCGGGATGAAGCGCCGCACCTCGTCCAGCGCCTCCTGCGAGACCCGGGTGGAGTCGGTGCGCATGTAGGTGATGAGCCCCACCGGCCCCTCGGGCAGCTCTACCCCCTCGTAAAGCCGTTGGGCCACGCGCATGGTGCGGCTGGCAGTCCAGCCCAAGCGGCTGCTGGCGGCTTGCTGCAGGGTGGAGGTGGTGAAGGGAGGGGCGGGGCTGCGCCGGCGCTCGCGCCGCTCGAGGCGGGCGATGCAGTAGGCCTCCACCGCCCGGGCCTCCTGCAGCAGGGCCTGGGCCTGGGCTTCTTGGGTGATGAGGAACCGCTCGCCGAGAACCCGCTCTCCCCGCACGCTATATAGCTCGGCGGTGAAGCGCTGCCCCTCCGAGGAGAAGGTCGCCGCGATGCGCCAGTACTCCTCCGGCTCGAAGCGCTCGATCTCCTCCTCCCGCTCCACCAGAAGCCTGAGGGCCACCGACTGTACCCGGCCCGCCGACAGGGCCCGCCGGCGGAACTCCATGCTCAGGATGGGGGAGAGCTGGTAGCCCACCAGCCGGTCCAGCACCCGCCGGGCCTGCTGGGCGTCCACCAGGTTTTGGTCGATGGGCCGCGGCCGGGCCACCGCCGCCCGCACCACCTTGGGGGTGATCTCGTGGAACTCCACCCGCAAAGGGTTTTTGGGGTCGAGGCCCAGCAGCCGCACCACGTGCCAGCCGATGGCCTCGCCCTCCCGGTCGGGGTCGGTGGCGATCAGCACCCGCTTGCCCCGGGCGGCCCGCCTGAGCTCCTCCACCACCGGCTGCTTGTCCTTTTTGACCTCGTACTGAGGTGCGAAGTCGGCCTCGATGTCCACGCCCAGGTTGTGCTCGGGCAGGTCGGCCACGTGGCCCTTGCTGGCCCGCACCTCATAGCCGGCTCCCAGCATCTTCTGAATGCTCTTGGCCTTGGCCGGGGACTCCACCACGATGAGCGTTGGGTCCGGCATAGGGTCAGTATAAGGATGCAAGGGGCTTTGTTTGTCAAGGGCGGCCACATTCGCAGGGCGTTTGCGATAAGCTGGGCTGGATGCTGGCGCGGCTGGGGCAGGGGCGCGAGGCCGAGGTGCTGGCTTGGGCCGATGGCTACGTGATTAAGCTCTTCTGGCCCGAGTACACTGAGGTCGACGCTCGGCTCGAGGCCTACCTGGCCCAGCAGGCCTGGCTTCTGGGGGCGCCCGCCCCGCGGGTGGCCGATGTGCTCGCGTTGGAGGGCCGCTGGGGCGTGGTGATGGAGTGGCTGCGGGGAATGCCGATGAGCGACTACCTCCTCCTCGGGCCCCATCACCTGCAGCAGGCGGCCGAACGGCTGGCCTGGCTGCACCACCGGCTCCACACCTGCCCGGCCGCCCAGATGCCCTCCCAGAGGATGCGCATTATCCGGCGGATTGAGGCCAGCCCGCTTTCCCCAGAGCTTCGGGCGGCCTTGCTGGAGCACCTGGAGCGCCTTCCTGAGGGCAGCGCGCTCTGCCACGGCGACCTTCACCCCGAGAACGTTCTGGTCGCGGATGAGGAGGCCTACGCGGTGGACTGGTCGTTGGCCAGCCGGGGCAGCCCTGCGGCCGACGTGGCCCGCACGGTCCTGCTCCTGCGCTACAGCGAGCTGCCTCCGGACTGGCCCGGGCGGCCAGCCTTCGAGCAGCAAAGGCGTCTATTCTGCCAGGCCTACCTGGCCCACTACCAGCGCTTTGCGGGGTTGGAGCGGCTCGAGCTGGAGGCCTGGCTGCCCATCGTGGCGGCGGTCCGCCTGGGCGACCGGGTGCCCGGTGAGGAGGCCCGTTTGCTTCGGCTCATCGAGCGGGGCTTGGCGGCCAGCCCTAGCGGTAGAGCTCGCGGGCGATGATGAGCTTCTGAATCTCGCTGGTGCCCTCGTAAATCTCGGTGATCTTGGCGTCGCGGTAGTAGCGCTCCACCCGGTAGTCGCGGTGGTAGCCGTAACCCCCCAGCACCTGCACCGCCGCACGGGTCACCCCCACCGCTACCTCCGAGGCGAAAAGCTTGGCGGTGGAGGCCTCCAGGGTGTAGCGCTCCCCCCGGTCCTTCTTGGCCGCGGCCTCCAGCACCAGCGCCCTTGCAGCCGCAATCTGGGCGTGCATCTCGGCCAGCTTGAAGCCCACTCCCTGGAATTCGCGAATTTTCTGGCCGAACTGGGTGCGCTCGTCGGCATACTGCCTGGCAATCTCGAAGGCGGCCCGGGCTATTCCCACCGCCTGGGCCGCGATCCCAATCCGCCCCGAGTCGAGCCCGGCCAGGGCCTGGGCCAGCCCCCGTCCCTCCGGCCCCAGCAGGTTTTCCTCCGGGACAAAGACCTCCTCCAGCCGCACCTCGCAGGTATGGGCGGCGTGGAGGCCCATCTTCTCCTCTGGCGGGCCAAAGCTGAGGCCGGGGGTGGTTTTCTCCACAATAAAGCTGCTGATACCGGCCTCGGTCCGGGCCATCACCACGTAGACCTGGGCCTCGCCCCCCGAGGTCACCCAGCTCTTGACCCCCGAGATCCGCCAGCCCCCCGGCACCCGCCGGGCCCGGGTCTTGAGCGAGGCCGGGTCGGAGCCGACGTGGGGTTCGGTGAGGCAGAAAGCCCCAATCCACTCCCCCCGGGCCAAGGGGGTGAGGTACTTCCTTTTCTGCGCCTCGGTGCCGAAGCGCAGGAGCATGTACTGCGGTAGGCCCGAGGTCACCGAGAGAATTACCGCCACGCTGGGGTCGGCGGCGGCGATCTCCTCCAGGGCCAGGGCCCAGGTGACCGAGTCCAGCCCCGCCCCGCCCCAGGCCTCGGGGGTGGTCATGCCCAGCAGCCCGAGCTGCCCCAGCTTTTTGAGCTGGGGCCAGGGGAAGGCCCCGCTGCGGTCGTACTCGGGCGCCAGCGGCCACAGGACCTCGCGGGCCACCTGGCGCACCATCTCCAGCACCATCTTCTGGTCGGCGGTTAGGGCAGGCATGGATATATCGTATCACGAGGTATGTGCGGTAAAAGCGTCATGAAAATGGGGGGCGGCGTGGGGTAGGCTTGGGCTGGAATGCCTAAGCTTTGGAGACTCCTGCTGGCCGCTGGTCTTTCCCTGCTCCTTTTGCCCCTGGGGCTGGTTTTGCACCCCGAGCTGGGCCAACTTGCGGCGGCGGGGCTCTGGTTTCTGGGCACCCTGCTGGGGTTGTTCGCCTTTCGCCTTCTGCTTTACGCCAGCGGGCTGCTGGCCCTTTTTGT
The DNA here is from genome assembly GCF_003351145.1 of Meiothermus sp. QL-1. Lineage (NCBI taxonomy): Bacteria > Thermotogati > Deinococcota > Deinococci > Thermales > Thermaceae > Meiothermus > Meiothermus sp. QL-1. Next base: position 308,412 of record NZ_QQSV01000002.1, read on the forward strand.
GGCCCTGGTGCTCTTCAGCCCGCTCACGGCCTTTCTGCTGCAGCCGCTGGTGGTGGACGAGCCGCCGCAAAGGGCCGACCTCATCGTGGTGCTCGGGGGGGGCATGCACTGCGGGGCAGGGGTGCTGGAGGCCAGCTCCCTGGCCCGGCTGGAAAAGGGGCTGGAGCTCTGGCGGGCCGGTTACGCCCCCCGCCTCACCCTCTCCGACACCGTGGGCGAGATTTTCGGCGACGCCCGCTGCCCCTCCTTGGGCAAGGTGGCCGCCGAGCGGGTGCGGGCGCTTTATGGCCCGGCCGGGCCGGAGCTCATCCTCCTGCCCGAGATGCGCACCACCCGGACCGAGGCCCTGGCGGTGGCGGCGCTCGCCCGGGAGCGGGGCTACCGGCGGGTCTTGCTGGTCACCACCCCGGCCCACAGCCGCCGCGCGGTGGGGGCCTTCCGCCGGCTGGGCCTGGAGGTGGTGAGCGTGAACTCGAGCGAGCCCCGCTTTGACATGGCCCTGCCCACCCCCTACGACCGCCTGCAGGCCCTCACCCCGCTGGTGCGGGAGTACCTGGGCCTTTTGAAGTACCGCCTCAACGGCTGGCTCTAGCTATACCGGCGCAGCACCGCTTCCAGCCGCTCGGGGCCGGGCCGCATGAGCGCTGGGGGGAGCTGGGCCAGGGGGGTGCCCAGCCCCTCCACCTCGGCCAGGCTGGGCCGGTGGGGGTTGTAGTAGAGGAGGCCGGTGATGAACTCCCCCCTGGCCTGGGCATCCAGCAGGCGCCGTATGGCCCCCATCTGGTCGGTGGGGTCGTAGGCCTCCTCCAGGTTGCGCAGGCGAAGGTGCGAGCCGTCGTGGAGCTCCACCAGCCGAACCTCCCCCGGGGTTAGCGGCTCGATGCTGATTTCCTCCGCGGGCGGAACAAAGCCCAGCTCATGCAGGGGCTTCTCGTGCTGGGTGCCGTAGCCGTAGCTCTTGGGGCTGTCGTCCTCGTTGTTGAAGGTGACGCAGGGGCTGATGATGTCCAGCACCGCGGTGCCCCGGTGGGAGAGGGCGGCCTTGAGGAGCTCGCGCACCTGCCTGGCGTCGCCGGCAAAGCTGCGGGCCACGAAGCCGCACCCGGCCACGATGGCCTCCAGGCAGAGGTCGATGGGGGGAAAGGGGTTGGTGCCGGCGTACTTGAGGCGCAGCCCCTCCTCGGCGGTGGCCGAGAACTGGCCCTTGGTGAGGCCGTAGACCCCGTTGTTCTCGATGATGTAGACCATGCGCAGGTTGCGCCGCAGGAGGTGCTTGAACTGCCCGAGCCCGATGCTGCCGGTGTCGCCGTCGCCCGAGACCCCGATGGCCTTCAGGGTGTGGTTGGCCAGAAGAGCCCCGGTGGCCACGCTGGGCATCCGCCCGTGCAGGGCGTTGAAGCCGTGGGACATGCCCAGGAAGTAGGCCGGCGACTTGGAAGAGCAGCCGATGCCGGAGAGCTTGATGACCTGGTGGGGCTTTAAGTTGAGCTCGTAGGCCACCTGCACGATCTGGCTGGCGATGCTGTTGTGGCCGCAGCCTTTGCAAAGGGTGCTGGGGGCCCCGTCGTAGTCCTTCTTGCTCAGGCCCACCGCGTTTGGCTTCAGGGGAGTGGTTTCCTTCATGCTGCCTCCTCTTTTTCGAGCAGCCGGGCCATCACCCAGGCCGCTGTAAGGGGCAGGCCGTCCAGATAGGCCAGGCTGCGAAGCTTAGCGGCGTGCTCGGGTAGCTCAGCCCGCAGGATGCCGTGTAGCTGGCCGTCGCGGTTGAGCTCAATCACATAGACCCGCTCGTGGGCGGCCACGAACTCGCCCACCTCGGGGCCAATCGGCAAAGCCCGCAGGCGCAGGAAGCTCAGGGGCAGGCGCTCGCGCAGCCGGTCGCGGGCTTCCTCGATGGCATAGCGGGTGGAGCCGTAGGCGATGACCCCGATGCGGGCCTGGGGGTGGAGCTCTACGGCAGGGGGGGGCACCAGCCTGCGGGCGGTCTCGAACTTGCGGGCCAGCCGGGCCATCAGGCGGGCGTAGTCCTCAGGGCGCTCGCTGTACTGGGCCTGCTCGTTGTGGCCGCTGCCGCGGGTAAAGTAGGCCGCCAGGGGGTGGGGGGTGCCGGGCAGGGTTCGGTAGGGGATGCCGTCGCCGTCCACGTCCTTGTAGCGGGCGAAGCCCCCCCGGACCTCCAGGGCCTCGGCGCTCAGCACCTTGCCGCGTTTGAGGGGCTCGGCAGGGTAGGCGAAGGGCCGGCCCATCCAGTGGTTCATCCCCAGGTCGAGGTCGGAGAGCACCAGGACGGGGGTCTGGAGCTCCTCGGCCAGGTCGAAGGCCCGCCAGCCGAACTCGAAGCACTCCTCGAGGGAGGAGGGGAAGAGGATGGGATGCTTGGTGTCGCCATGGCCCAGGGTGTAGGCGAAGGCCACATCCCCCTGGCTGGTGCGGGTGGGCAGGCCGGTGCTGGGGCCCACCCGCTGGATGTCCCAGATGACCGCGGGAATCTCGGCGAAGTAGCCGTAGCTCATGAATTCGGCCATCAGGCTGAGCCCGGGCCCGCTGGTGGCGGTGAGGGCCCGAGCCCCGGCCCAGCCCGCCCCCAGCACGATGCCTGCTGCCGCCAGCTCGTCTTCGGCCTGGACCACGGCGTAGGTGGGCCGCCCAGCCTCGTCGCGGCGCAGCTCGCTCAGGAAGCCCCGCAGGGCGTCCATGAAGCTGGTGGCAGGGGTGATGGGGTACCAGGCCGCCACGCTTACCCCGCCGAAGACCGCGCCCAGGGCTCCCGCCTCGTTGCCGGTCATCAGGATGAGGCCCTGGGTCTTTTCCATGGGCTCGATGCGGTAGGGGTCCTGCTTGCGCAGGTTTTCGCTGGCCCAGGCGTGGGCCCGGCGCACCACCTCGAGGTTGTCCTCCACCAGTTTGGGCCGCTGCTCGAACTGAGCCGCCAAAGCTTCTGCCACAGTCTCCAGGGGCACCCCCAGCATCCAGGCCAGCGCCCCCACGTAGGCCATGTTGGCTAGGTAGGGCCGGCGCTTGACCGGGACCTCGAGGCCGGCCAGCAGTTCGGCCGCGGGCACCGGGTAGTAGACCAGGTCGTCGCGCTGGGGCAGGTTCTTGAGGTCGGTGGCGTACAGGCAAACCCCTCCGGCCGGCAGCCCCTGTACGTCCTCGGCGGCGGTGGTGGGGTTGAAGGCCACCAGGATGTCCGGGGGCTTGCGGGCCACGTAGCCCTCGCGGCTTACCCGGATGTGGTACCAGGTGGGCAGGCCTTGGATGTTAGAGGGGAAGATGTTTTTGCCGTGCACGGGTATGCCGAGCCTAAAAAAAGACCGCAGCAGGGTTAGGTTTGCGGTCTGGCTGCCGGTTCCGTTGACGGTGGCGACGGCTATGGAGAAGTCGTTGACTATGGGCTCGCGTGGGGCAGGTAGCACAGCCTGCGCCCGTTCCAGGACGCTCATGAGACCTCCTTGTGGGGCCCTAGGCCCGCAGGCCGATTGGGTCTGCCTTCCTATCTTACCCCGGTAAGGGGGCAGCGGAGGTGATTTTTGCTCCGTTTTTTCGACCTAAAGGCCCCTTGCCTCTGCCTCCTGCTCCCAAAGAAGGTCGCGCAGGACCCAGCCCCGGCCAGGGGCTTCCAGGGCCCCGCGGCTGATCTGGTCGATCAGGTAAGCCCGCACCCGGGGGATGGGGAGCCCCGCCTGGATGAGCTCGCCCAGGTTGCAGCTGCCGTCCAGCAGCGCGGTGATGTCCTCGGGGTCGCGGATGCCGGCCTGGGTGCGGCGGGCCGAGGGGTGGCGGATGCGCAGGCCGAACCAGGCGTACTTGCGCAGCTTGGTCAGGTCGCCCTCGCGCAGGCCCCGCCAGGCCCGCTCGGCGGCGATGATGAGCGGCACCCCCCAGTTCCTGGCCGCAGCCCGTACGCTCCGCCCCCCCACAAAGACCGCGAAGGGCTCGGTGGCCCGGGGGGTTTCCAGCACCCGGCTGGGGGAGTCCAGCACGCTGCGGAAGCGGGTCCACTGGTCGCTCAGGCGGGCCCACTCGGCCATGAAGACCCGGAAGGGCATCAGGGGCGTGCCCTGCTGGGGGCCTGCTCGGAAGTAGAACCGGCCCTCCTCGGGGTGGAGGGGAAAGGTGACGATGGCCTCGAAGCCCTCCCAGTCCAGGATGCCACCCCCTACCACCTCCCCTTCCACGAAGTGAAGCCTTAGGGGTAGCCGGCCGCAGGTGAGCTGCAAAACGCCGGTGCCGCGGTTGGCGTGGATCATCTCTAGCACATCGCTCAGGGGGATGGTGTGGAAGCTTCCCTCCAAGCTAACCCTCCTGTGGAGCGTAGGCCAGCCCCCTGCCCAGCCCCAGCACCAGCGTGCTGCCCTGGCCCACGTAGGCCTGCAGGGCCTGGCAGATGGCCGGGATATGCTCGGGCCTGGCCAGGGCGGCCAGGGTGGGGCCCGCTCCCCCTACGAAAGCGGCCAGCGCGCCCGCCCGGTAGGCCGCCTCCAGGGCCTCCTCCAGCCCCGGCATAAGGTGGGCCCGGTAGGGCTGGTGCAGCCGGTCGCGGGCGGCCTCCCGCAGGGCCTCGTAGCAGCCTGAGTAGAGCGCAGCGGGCCAGAGGGCGCTGCGGGCCAGGTTGTGGACCGCATCGGCGTAGGGCACCGTCTGGGGCAGGGCAGCGCGGGCCAGAGGGGTGGGCACCTCGTAGGGGGGCACCCCCAGCACAAAGCGAAGCCCCTGGGGAGCGGGCAGCGGCAGGGCCAGCGGGGGGTCGGCCAGGGCGGCCACGAAGCCTCCGTAGACCGCCGGGGCCACGTTGTCGGGGTGCCCTTCCAGGGCAGCCGTCACCCGAAAGACCCCCTCCCGGCCCAGCCGGTGGCCCGATATCGCGTCGGCTAGGGCAGCCCCGGCCACCAGGGCCGCCGAGCTGCTGCCCATGCCGCGGGCCAGGGGAATCGGGTTGTGGGCCCAGATGGCCACGGGGGGCGGGCGGGTCTCTCCTAGAGCCTGCCAGGCGGCGCGGTAGCCCTGGTGGATCAGGTTGTCGGGGGTGTTGGGGAGCTGGCCCTGCCCGGTGTAGTAGAAGGCGTCCTCGGGGGCGGGGGTGGCGCGGACCTCCAGGTAGAGGTCGAGCGCCACCCCAAGGGCGTCGAAGCCGGAGCCCAGGTTGGCCAGGGTGGCCGGCACCCGCACTGCAAAAGACCTCTGGCTGCTAGCAGCGGCCATGCTGGGCCCATCATAACCCCACCCGAGCCGGGCTGTGCTGCTTTTGCAGCCCAAAAGCCACCGCCAGCAACAGCGGATAGTAGACCCAGGCCGAGAAGAGCGAGAAGTCGGTGAGATTGAGCAGCAAAGCGATGCCCAAAAGGGTCAGGCTAGGCCGGGCCCCGGCCTTGAGCAGGGCGTGCCCCACACCCAGAAGCCAGATCCCCAGCCCCAGCAGGGCCAGCAGGCCCCCCTCGGCCAGCAGGTGGAGCGCCAGGTTGTGGGCGTGGGGGGGGGAAGGCTCGATGGGGTTGGGCGGTGGGTTAAGGTCGAAATAGAGGGGAAAATGACCAAAGCCGATGCCGCCTAGGGGGTTTTCCCGCAGGGCCTGGATGGCCACCTGCCAGAACTGCAGCCGGGCCTGGGCGCTGTGGTCCAGGGTCAGGGCCTGGGAAAGCCGCCCCAGAAGCTCGGGCTGCCAGAGGGCCAGCGCCCCCAGCAGCCCGGCTAGCCCCAGCACCCAGGGCCGGGAGCGCCCCAGGCTCCAGGCCCACGCTCCCCCCAAAAGCAGCAGCGCCCAAAAAGCCGTGCGGCTGCCGGAGAGAAAGAGCAAGGCCGCGGCCAGCCCCAGCGCCACCCCCCCAAGCCGCTTGCCCCCCAGCACCCAGATCAGCCCTGCGGCCATGACCGCGCCGTGGCCCAGGAAGTTGGGCTGGGGGGTGAGGCCGGCGACGCGGGCGCCTGGGCCGGCCTCGAGCCACTGCCAGCCCGCGTAGGCCAGGTGGGCCAGCATCCCGAGCAGGATGGCCCACGCAGCTTTGGAGGGAGGGATGCTTTGAAAAAGCCAGAGGCCTGCCTGTAGCACCAGGAAGCCCAGCAAGGCGACGCCCACCCACCACCAAAGCCGCCAGCCCAGCGACTTCAGCCCGGTGGGCCCCATGCGGTAGGCGGTGGGGGTGGGGCCCTCCTCGAGCTGCGCCCAGCCCACCTCCAGATAGGTGAAGTCGCCCCCTTCGTTGAAGAAGTCGATGGCCCGCACCGCCCGGTCGCCCTCCTGGGCGGTGTAGCTGGCCCAGACCCGCCAGACCCCTGGGGCCACCGCTTCCATCTGGGTGGGCACAGGATGGTGTCCCCGCTGGGTGAAGAAGGTGATGGTGAACCTGGCCTGGCTCCCGTCGTGCCGTATGTAGAAGCTCTGGGTGTAGGTTTTTCCGGCCTCCAGGGGGTACCAGCGGTCCACGAAAAACTCGACGTAGCGCCGGCCTGCCGGGCTATGCTGGGGTATTCGCCAGAACCCATCGCCCACCGCCTTAGCCGCGCGCTGACCGCCCTCCTCGGGGTTCCAGCCCAGCAAGCCGTGGAGAAAGGGGCTCAGCAGGTTGGGGCTCTGGCCGGGGGGCAGGTTGCTGGTGGCAAAGCCTGGGGCTACCTGGGGCAGCAGATTGGGCGGGGTGGCCAGCAGTTGGCCGAGCCCGCCGGCCACAGCCAGGGCGCCAAAAGCCCAGGCCAGCACCCCCTGCCGGTGGCGCAGCACCCGCCACAGACCAAGCCCGGCGGCTGTAGCGAACCAGGGGGCCTTGAGAGGGAGCAGGAGCAAAAGGCCCAGTCCTGTCCACTCAATCGTTTTTCTAAGCCCTGCTTTCACCTAGTAAGCACCTTTGCCCGTAAGAACCACCCACACCGTGCGGGCCAGGATGTACAGGTCCAGCCAGATCGACCAGTTGCGTACGTAGTAGACGTCAATTTGGAGCCTTTCTTCAAAGGTGAGCTCGTTCCGACCACTAACCTGCCACAGACCAGTAACTCCCGGTTTTACGCTCAGGATTGTTTTTGTGAACTTCCCTATTCTTTCTTTTTCTCTAGGAAGATAGGCCCTAGGTCCTATCAAGCTTATCTCACCTTTTAGGACGTTTATTATTTGAGGAAGTTCGTCTAGGCTAAAACGCCGCAGCCATTTCCCCAGTGGTGTGAGGCGGGGATCATTCCTTAGCTTGTGAAATTGCTCGTATTCAATGCGTAAACTCTCGTTTTGTGCAAGGACTTGTGCTAGCCTTTTTTCTCCGTCGCCATACATGGTTCTGAATTTTATGATGTTCACAATTTTCCCTTTATGCCCCAGTCGAGACTGTATGTAAAATGCGGGGCCTATAGAGGTAGTTTTGACAAGTACCCAGATTAGGCCGAGTAGAGGCAAGCTCAAAAGAAAGCAAACTAAGGCCAATAGCCAGTCTATGCTGAGTTTTGTTACTTTCGAAGCAGGGCTTAGGAGCTTATGTTGTAACTCCAGTCCGAGTATGCCACCAATGTCCCTGGACGCCACCCAAAGGCTCGACAGCCCAAGCAGGTCCGGTATCACGATGAGGTGGGGGAAGCGGTGGCCGTACGTTTCTATCAACTCAAGCAGGCGGTTCCTCGGTACCCCCGGCATGGCTAAAATCGCGTGCTTGACGCCTGCTTTGGCGTACTGCTCGGCCAGCTCGAGCCCCCCCACCACCTGCACCCCGCCCAGCACCAGGCCGTGCTTGTGGGGGTCGTCGTCCAGCAAGGCTATGGGTTTTAGCCCAAGCCCAGGTTGGCGTTCCAGCGCCCGCACCACCTCCTCCCCGGTCTTGCCTGCCCCAAGGACAACCACCGGTGCGCCCCACCAGCTTTTTCTGGCGAACATCTCTCTGGCTAGGGCCCGTCCCAAAGGCACCAGCACCAGGGCCAACCCCCAGGCAAAGACAAAGGCCCCGCGCGAGTACTCGGCGGCCGACTTGTACATGAAGGTAGCCCCGCCCAGCACCAAAAAGACCAGACTGGTGGCATAACTAAGGCGACGCAGCTCCTCGGGGGGGGCAATTCCTACCCCATATAGCCCAGCCAGCGCGTAGGCTAGGGGGAACAAAAACAGCATTGGCCATAGCTCGATGTACGCATCCCATAGCAAGGAGCGATCCCAAAGATACCTCAAACCAATAGCAGTGCCAAGGGAAATGGTAGCAGCGGCTAAGTCGGTAAGTAGAAGGAATGAAGCTCTCCAATAGGGATGTATTCTGACTGCTTGCTGCTGCGAGGAGACCGCAGTTTGCTGCAAAATTACCTCCCTAGAAGTTCGTGGTAAAGGGCTAGGGTAGCGTCCACCATTTTATCTACGCTGTAAGCTTGAACCCTTTTGTAGCTTTGTTCCCCCATTTGCTTCCTGAGTTTTTCATCGGCCAACAACCGGCTTAGAGCACTAGCAAAATCAACTGTGCTTCTCGTGGGCACCAGAAAGCCATTTACGCCCTCGGCAATGGCTTGCTCAGCACCTCCTACGCGGGTTGCAACGATGGGTAGCCTTTCAGCCATAGCCTCAAGCAGCACATAGGGAAAACCTTCATAGTCGCTGGGCAAAGCAAATATATCGAAGCCTTGCATGGCCCACCGACCTTCCAAAGGTCCCGGCAGGATGACTTTTCCTGCCACACCCAATTGCTTAATTCTTAGCTCCATCCTTGGTCGCAGTGGACCCTCCCCAACCATCACGAGTCGAGCCTGAGAATAGTCTGTGCTAATGCGCGCAAAAGCGTCTATCAGAATGAAAGGAGCTTTCTGAGGTACAAAGCGCCCCACAAAACCGATAACTATGTGTTCACATGATAAACCTAGCTTTTTTCTGACCTCGCTTTTTTTCTTGGGAATACCGGAGTTTATCTGTATGGCGTTGGTAATAAGCTTTATCCGCTCCGCAGGGATACCTAAGCGCTGGGCCTCTACCGCTTCGCTTTTAGATACAGCTATTAGAGCAGTTGTTGTTCTGGCAAGCACTTTTTCTGCCGATTCGTACAGAAGTTTTTGGGTTCGACTTAAATTTTTCGAAAGGGTTGAAAATGCATTGGGTGTGTAAATCACTGCCCTCTTTTCCAGCCAGGCTAACAAGCGGGCCAGTGCACCACCTTTGGAACTGTGGCCGTGTATAAGATCGAATGGGCCGTGGTCGGCCATGTATCTATGCAGACGGAATAGCACAGCTAAGTCGCTGGGGTGGGGTGACCTTCGCATGGGAATTGCTATGTGTCGCACACCTGCTTGCTGAAGTCTGGGTAGAGCCTGGGTAAGAACGTGGTCGAGCCGAAGAGGAGAGTAGGCCAAATGAACCTCAACACCACGCTCAGCTAGACCCAGACATAGGTCAGACACGTGACGAGCAGTGCCGGCTCCTGTGGCTTCAATTATGTGAAGCACACGCATCACAACCATCCCCGGTATGCTGCTAGCCTGCGTTTGAGGGCTTGTACCATCCACACAGGTGTAATCAGCAGCAAAGAATTTTTCAGGATGCCCAGCCAACTCTCTATAAGTAGGGGGTCAAAGTTTAGAAGCATTACCCTTAAGCGGTTCCAGACTTGTTGCCGCCGCTTCTTTAATGAGATGCCAAGTGGGTTTATTCTGTAGGCAAGTATCGTATCCGCCAGGTTGGCGACTTTGTACCTCCTTACCACTCTAAAGAAGAGCTCGTAATCTTCTACCGCTTTGTAGCGATTTGAGTAAAGGCCTACTTCTTTCAAGACTTGGCTCCTAATCATCACCGCCGGATGAATAAAGCAATTTCGCGCATGCATTATGCGTCGAATTGAGCTGTCCTCTGTTGGGAAACGTTCCCTGAAAACCTCTTTTCCCTGCTCGTTTATGAAAAGCACTTGACCGCCCACCATAGCATATTCAGGGTGTTTTTTTAAAAAATCCAGTTGCTTTTCGAAGCGCCCAGGCAAACATTCATCGCCTGCATCCAAGCGGGCCACGTAGGGATATCCTTGAGACAAAATCCATTCAAGGCCGTGGTTTAGTGCGTATTCTATACCCTGGTTTTGTGAAAGTCTCAAAAGAAATCCCTTGTGGGGTGAAGGCAAAGTGGGGAGTTCAATAGGTGGTTGGCTACCGTCATCAACTACTACCACATCCAACGGGACTTCTTTGGGGAGAGAAGACAAGGTGAACTCGAGGCCTGCTTGGTCTTGATAGACGGGCATAAGGAGGGCCACTTCTGTTCTCATGGTTTGTAGTCGAAGATGGTTCTGTAGGGCAAGAATGGAGTTAATGTGCCAGTGAGCTGGCCATTATAATCTACAAGAAAGCTTCGGTAAACAAAGCCAGCTCCTATGAGCCCTGCTAGTGCAAGTCCAACCCAAAATGTTTTTCCGGCTTTTTTCGTGTGATCTAACTCTCTGATTAGAACAAGAGGCACCACGAAAGTCATAAGTTCTAGCAACCTAAGTCCAGCATATGAAACCAGGGCTAGTCCTTGGAAGATTAAGGAAGGTAAGACAACCAGCGTAAACGTTCTTATGACAGGCGTGAATGTTGTTTTTGTTTTATTCACCACCGCGATAAGAAAGAGCACCCAGATCAGGAGGATTATTCCTGTTCTAGAAAGACCAGAATAGGCGTAGGGGCTTTCATAATCGGAGTATAGCGTAATTTTTGACTCAAAATAGTCCCATCTTGTCAATAACAGTAAAGACGTTATAGTAGTGAATCCTAGCAATATTACAATTAGGCGAGGTAGTTTTGGGCTTGCTCTTAGTATTTCTCCCAATAAAATTAGTCCTAGTACAAGGGCGATAGAGTAGTGAAAAAGCAAACTGACTGTGCCTAAAAAGCCGAAGAGTGCCCAGTTGCCTCTCCTAAGCGCTTGCCATGCAAGTAGAGTAAGCGCCAAGGCCAGTCCAGCGCGTACAGCATTCATGCCGTATTGATATATGAGCAAAGGAATAAAGTACAGAAATGCGAACTTTATTTCTAATTTGTCGGCTCGAACTATGAATCCCAAAACAAGGAGAATAAAAATCAGCCCTATGAACCTTAGGGCCCAAATCTCAGAACCAGTAATCCAAAGCGAGATTTTCGATAGGGTCACGAATCCAGGCTCAAGACCACTCAAAAGTTCACTTTCTTGACCTTCCAGGATACTCTTTAAGATGTTCTCATAAATTCCGTATGTGTCTGTCCCGCTGTAGCGAAAGACTATTATCAGCCCGATAAACAGAATTGGCAATGAGAAAACAACCCGGTTGACCAGCACTCTCAACTGCCAGAGGGCTATCGATAAGTAAGAGGTAGCTAGGCCTAGAATGTATACATCCACGGTCAATTTACCTTCTTTTTTAGCCAATCTTCGTAAGATATTAAGTTCTTCCTAAACCCTAAGAGGGCGGCAGAAATCCAAAATTTCCACTCCTTAACGTTGCGCTTTTTAAGAAGAAACAAAAGAGAATACCTAGCCAATTCTAGCAACACAAGTAAAGGTATGTTGACTCCACCATAGGTTCTTATTAAGTAACCTCGATTTCGATAGGTATAAAAGTTTTTCAGCGGGCTTTTGGTATGTACGGCAATAAGTCGCTTTCCAATCATCGGATGTTGTTCGGATAGTCCACCAGGATGAAAAACTCTGCAGTTGGTAGTAGTACCAAAGCGTAAATATCTTGATCGTTTCATTCGCATAAAGTAGTCATTCTCGTCACCTCGAATAAACAGAACCGGATTGGGTAGACCTATCACCTCTACCACTTTTTTGCTTATCAAAATACCGTTCCAAAGATGAAGTTGGTTTGGTACCAGATCTAGCGTCTCAAGTTCGGCAACTGTATACGCTAGGCCTTTGCTAGTGGGTAGAGGAAAGCAAAGCAGATTAGGGGTTGAAATGTCAACCAAGAGCGGTGCAACGGCATCAAGTTTATTGGTTCTTGCTACTTCTAGCAATGTAGCTAATGTGTCAGGTTCTGCTACGCAATCATCATCAGCTACCCAATACCAATCAAAGCCCATTTCATACGCCTTGTTGAGACCGTGGTAGAAACCACCTGCGCTACCCTCATTTTTCGCTAAAGCTATTCTTGTTACCTCTGGAAAGAATCTTTCAAGCACTTTTCCTGTTTCGTCCTTACATGCGTTTTCAACGACTAATACCTTGTCCGGTAACCGGTTTTGACGATATATACTCTCAAGGCAAGTCCTTAGGAGATCTTCTCTGTTGTGAGTAACCACAATGGCGCAGACTTTTTCCCTACTTTCTACAGTATTCTGATTAGGCATACACCAAATCCTCCACGAAGTGGGCGATTGACTTAGAGTTTCGAAATTTCCCCGAATAGCATAAGGGCCCTTCCTACAGCTTGATCCATATTATAGTATTTGTAGTCAGCTAGTCGGCCCGCGAAAAACACTCTCCTGCCAAGATTTTGTGTTTCTTTCTTGTATAACTCGTAGAGTATCCGATTTTCTTCTTTAGGTATGGGGTAATACGGTATGGTCTTACCGGGTATGTGGGCTTGTGGGTACTCAATTGCAACTGTAGTCCCATGATGTTTCTGTCCGGTGAGATGCTTAAATTCCGTAATACGCGTGTAGTTGTGCTCGCTTGGGTAGTTAACCTGGCCAACCTTCTGAAATCTAGCAAGCGTTTTGTATTCGAATTCAAATCTCAGACTGCGATATGGAAGCGGGCCATATGTGTAGTCGAAGAAAGCATCGATGGGTCCGGTGTAAATCATTCGATTGAAATGGACTTCATTTTCAACCTCTCGAAAATCCGTGTTCAGCAGCACCTTTATGTTTTTGTGAGCTAGCATTCGCTGGAACATAACCGTATAGCCGTGCTTGGGCATGCCTTGATAGGTGTCCTGGAAGTACCGGTCATCGCGAGAAATGTAAACCGGCACGCGGCCTGTGACGCTTGGGTCTAGTTCCTCAGGCTTGAGTTCCCATTGCTTGAGGGTGTAGCCGTAGAATATGTTCTTGTAAATGTAGTCGGCTAGAAAACGCAGCTCTTTGTCCTCGGCCTCCCGAAGCCTGAGGATGGGTACCTTGACACCGAAGCCGTAGGTGCATATTAGTTTTTCCTCCAAGCGCTCGGCATACTTTGGAGGGAATAGGGCATAGAGCGAATTTAAGTTGAAAGGAACTGGAACTAGTTTGCCTTCTACTGAAGCCAACACGCGGTGGTGGTACGGGCGCCACTCGGTAAACTGCGAGAGGTAGTCCCATACCTTGCGGCTGTTGGTGTGGAATATGTGGGGGCCGTACTTGTGGACGAGCACCCCGTGCTCGTCGTAGTAGTCGTAGGCATTGCCCCCTATATGGTCCCGCACATCCACTACCAAAACTTTTTGGTCGAGCTGGGAGGCAATCCGCTCTGCCAGCACAGCCCCGGTGAATCCTGCACCTACGATTAGCCAGTCAAACTTCATGCTTGGATCCTTTTTTGAATCTGCCAGGGGGTTTTGCCTTGGCGCCACAGGTAAAACCACATAGCCCCTGTAACGAAAGCCTCTACCAGCACCACAGCATAGGCCATGCCATAGTGGGCTAAGCGGGGTACCAATACCAGGGCAAGCCCCAGGTTGAGGAACCCCGCCCATAAGATTACACCATTGAAAGGGCGGTCGAGTCCCAAGGCCAGCATCCACTGAATGCCAAGGGCGTTGCTGAGCGCAATCATGGGTAACAGAAGGGCCAGGATGCGCATGATCGAGGTGGCAGCCTGGTACTCGTGGCCCAGCAGCAGGTGTACGATCCAGGGGGCCAGCCCCACAACCAGCAACGCCCCTAGAGCGCCGCCGAGGCCCATAGCAATAACTATCCTGCCTGCCAGGTGGGCAGCGGCTTGGGGGGAGTGCTGGACCAGGTAGCTCAGTTTAGGGAAAAAAGTTCGGTTGATGGGCTCTAGAAGGCCAAGCAGGGCCTTGGTCAGGCGCTCTGCCCCTGCGTAGTAGGCGACCAGGTGGGGTGGTGCGAAAAGGCCTAAGATGAAGACGTTGCCCACGGTGTATAGGCTGACTGCGGCGCGAAAGAAAAACATGCTCCAACCTAACTGGAAGGCCTCTTTGGAGAGCGGAACATTAGGCCAGCGAAAGCCCACCTTCTTGTAGGCCAGCCAGAGGGTCAGGATGCTACTTAGGCTCGAGGCCAGCCCCTGCAGGAACAACACCTTCCAAGCATCCGAAGGGGATTGCACCAGGAGCAGGATGAAGAGGGCCGCTATTGTCTTTGTGGCCACTTCAATCCCCGCCACCAGCCGTAGGCGCTCCAGGCCCTGGAAAAACCAGTTGGGGCTAAAGCCTAAGGCTATAGCCCAGAATACCCCGGACCAAAGAAGCAAAGGGTCCTGGCTCAGGTTTTCCACCCAAGGGGCGATGAGGAGTGTGAGCCCTGCAGCCCCTACGGAAAGGAGGATTTTCGCTCCTGTCACTCCTGCGAGGATTTCGGCCAGCCTGTCCCGGTGCTCGCGATGCCGGGCTACCTCCCGTGTGGCCGAGAGGGCAAAGCCGTACTCTACCAGCAGGGAAAGGTACTGGGCGTAAGACTGGACGATGGCCAGAAGCCCCCACCCTCCCGGCCCCAGCACCCGGGCCAGGAATGGTAGCAGAATGAGCGGCAGGAGGTAGTTGGCAAACTGAACCCCATAAAGCGCCAGCAGGTTTTGCGCCGTGCGGCCCTGAAGAAGCCGGGTGAGTCGGGCCAGCGCGCTCATTGCGGGCATGTGCAGATGGCCTGGGCTGGTTTTTCGCCTTCAGGGCTCATGGGGCCACCTCGCCAAGCCAGCGCGCGGCCAATTGCAGGATCTGCCCAGCCTGGGCCAGCGCGGTTTGGGCCTCGCTTTGGGTGTAGGCCTCGGCGGGGGTGAGCTCGGCCAGAGCATCGGGATAGCGGGTGGGTATGTAGAGCTTGTCCAGGGCCAGGGCGTAGTCCAGCAAGGGATCAAAAGCGCTCTTAGCGGCCTCGGGCATCTCCCGGATCAAGCGGCCCAGGGAGTGTCCCCAGGGGTCAGCATCCTGGGCTAGCCAGACGGCCTTCAGGGCTTTTTCCCCCGCTTGTTGGGCGAAGAAGGCGGCCTGGGCGTACTTGCCTGCCGAGGCCAGCGCATGGCCGGCCTCCAGGTCATCCTCGGCTTGCCGCAGCCAGCGCAGGGCCTCACGCCGCTGTTTTTCCGCGCTCATACAGGAGTTTGGCCTCCTCTATTACGCTTCGCAGGAAGGGTAGGTGGCGGCGCGCTTCAAACTCGGCAGGCGTCAGCACCACCGGCTCCACCACCCAGGGCAGCTCGCGCAGGGCCAGGAGTACTTGGCCGATGCGCTCCAGGGGCGGTAGGGGGGTCTCCCAGAGCACCAGGAGGTCGACATCGGAGCGCCGGGTGGCGGTGCCCCGGGCATGGGAGCCAAAAAGGTAGATTCGCTCGACCCCTAAAGGGACCAAGCGTCGGACGAGCGCAGCCCACTCCACCAGGGAGCATTCTACATGCCAAGGGCAGGGGGCGTCGGGTATATTTGGGCAGTTGGAGGTGGTATGCCCTTCCGGTTTGAACCCCTAGCCATACCCGAGGTGATCCTGGTCGAGGCCCGGGCCTTTCCCGATGATCGGGGTTTCTTTATGGAGACCTTCAAGCAGTCGGAGTTTGCCCGGGGGGGTATTGCGCGCCAGTTCGTGCAGGATAACTTCTCCTACTCGCGGAGGGGCACTGTGCGGGGCCTGCACTACCAGATGAACCCCGCCGCACAGGGCAAGCTGGTGGCCTGTCTGAAGGGGGAGATCTACGACGTGGCGGTGGACCTGCGCCGGGGCTCGCCCACCTACGGTAAGTGGGTGAGCGCTGTCTTGAGCGCTGAGAACCGCCGGATGCTCTGGGTGCCGGAGGGGTTTGCCCACGGCTTCCAGGCCCTGTCGGAAGGGGTGATGGTCTGGTACAAGGTGACCGCCGAGTACAGCCCCAGCACCGAGCGGGGCATCCGCTGGGACGACCCTGCTTTGGGCATTGAGTGGCCCCTGCCCAAGGAAGCCCTGCTCTCGCCCAAGGACGCGGTGCTGCCCACCCTGGCCGAGCTTTCCGAGGCCGACAACAACTTCGTCTACGAGGTGCGGGTATGAGGACGGTTCTGCTGACCGGGGCTGGGGGGTATATCGGGAGCGTGCTCACCGAGATGCTTCTGGAGGCGGGCTACCGGGTGCGGGCACTGGACCGGTTCTTTTTTGGGCCCACCCTGGCCCACCTGGAGGGGCACCCTCACCTCGAGCTCATCCGGGCCGATGTGCGGGACTGCGACCCCAAGGTGCTGGAGGGGGTTTGGGCGGTGCTCGACCTGGCTGCCCTTTCCAACGACCCCGCCGGAGAGCTGGACCCTGCTGCCACCTTGGCCATCAACCACCAGGGGCGGGCCCGCATGGCCCGGCTGGCCAAGGAGCGGGGGGTGGAGCGGTACGTGCTGGCCTCCTCCTGCAGCGTCTACGGCTTCCAGGATGGGGTGCTGGACGAGACCTCGCCCACCAACCCCCTTACCACCTACGCCGAGGCCAACCTCAGGGCTGAGGAGTCCAACCTGCCCCTGGCCGACGATGCCTTCTGCGTGACCGCGCTGCGCCAGGCCACGGTATACGGGCTTTCGCCCCGGATGCGCTTCGACCTGGCCATCAACGGGATGACCCTGGGGCTATGGCGCGATGGTAGGATACCCCTTCTGCGCGATGGCACCCAGTGGCGGCCCTTTGTGCATGTGCGGGACACAGCGCGGGCTTTTCTATTGGTGCTCGAGGCCCCCAGGGAGAAGGTCAACGGTCAGATCTTCAACGTGGGTTCGGACGAGCAGAACTACCAGATCATGCCCCTGGCCCAGCAGATCGCCGAGGCCCTGGGCAAGCCCTTCGCCTTCGAGTGGTACGGCCTGCCCGATCACCGGTCGTACCGGGTGAGCTTTGCCAAGATTCGCCAGACTCTGGGCTACGCGCCCCGGTTCACCCCTGCCGACGCCGCGCGGGAGATTGCTGCGGCTTTGGAGGCGGGCAGGGTGGTCCCCGACGACCGCACCATTACCCTCAAGTGGTACAAGAACCTTCTGGAGTGGCAGCGGATTGTTCGCGAGGTGGAGCTGGATGGGCGCATCCTCTAGGGTGGCGGTGATTGGGGCCCGGGGTCAGCTCGGCAGCGATCTGGTGCGGGTGCTGGGGGGGCATTATGAGGTGGTGGGCTTTGCCCACGAGGACCTCGAGGTGGCCGACCCCGCCTCGGTGAAGCAGGCCCTGGGGGGCCAGGCCTGGAGGGCAATCATCAACACCGCTGCTTTGCACAAGGTGGAGACCTGCGAGGCTGAGCCCGAGCGCAGCTTCCGCGTCAACGCCCTGGGGGCGCTATATGTGGCCCAGGTAGCCAGGGCCTGCGGGGCCAAGTACGTCTACATCAGCACCGACTACGTCTTCGACGGGGCCAAAGGAGCCCCCTACCTGGAGTCGGACTGCCCCCGTCCCCTCAACATCTACGGGGCCTCCAAGGTGGCGGGGGAGCAGCTGGCCCTGCAGACCCTGGAGGATGCCCTGGTGCTGCGGATCTCCAGCGTGTTTGGCCGGGCTGGGGCCAGCGGCAAGGGGGGCAACTTCATCGAGACCATCTTGCAGAAGGCCCGCGCAGGGGGGCCCTTGCGGGTGGTAGCCGACCAGTACATGAGCCCAAGCTATACCCTGGACGTGGCCCGGCTCCTGCTGGACCTCTTGCAGAAGGATGTGCGGGGCATCGTCCACGGGGCCAACCGGGGGGTCTGCACCTGGCACGCCCTGGCCCAGGAGGCGGTGCGGCTGTGCGGGCTGGCGGTTCCGGTGGAGCCCATCCCTGCCAGCGCCTTCCCCTCCCCGGTCCGGCGCCCGCCCTACTCGGCCCTCGGCAGCGAGCGGCTTTCGGCCCTGGGCCTGGAGCCCCGTCCCTGGACCGAGGCTTTGCGCGACTACCTGCGGGAAAAAGGGCATATCTAGGGTATGCGGGCCCTATCCATTGTGGTGGTCAGCCACAACGCCAAGGCGGTGCTGCTGGCGTGCCTGGGAAGGCTCTGGCAGCACTACCCCGAGGCCGAGGTAATCGTGGTGGACTCGGGGTCCTCCGACGGCAGTGCCGAGGCGGTGCAGGAGGGTTTCCCCCAGTACCGCCTGATTCGAAGCCAGAACCGGGGCTACCCGGCGGCGGTGAACCAGGGGCTTGCGGCCTGTACGCGCGACTACCTGGTGCAGATGAACAGCGACGTGTACCTGGAGGCGGGGGACCTCGAGGCCCTCTGGCAGGCGGCCCGGGCCGAGCCCAAAGCAGCGCTGGTAGGCCCTACCCTGGTCACGCCGCAGGGGCGGCTGCAGTCCTTTGGGCCCCTCTACGCGCCCTACTACTGGAACCTGCGGGCACCCCGGGCGGTGGCCTGGATCTCGGGGGCCCTCACCCTGATGCCCCGCGCAGCCTACGAGGCGGTGGGGGGCATGGACGAGCGCTTTTTCTTCTACAACGACGACCTCGAGTGGTGCGCCCGCGCGCGCCGCAAGGGTTGGCGGGTGCTTTTGGTGCCCCGCCGGGTGCTGCACCTTGGGGGGAGCTCCACGCCCAAGGACCCCCGCTTCCTGGCCGAGGGGTACCGGGGGGGGCTGCTGTTTAGCCGGGACTACTTTCCCGCCCTGCACGGCCTGCACAGAAAAGTGGTCTGGCTCGAGGCCCACCTGCGCATCCGGCTCGACCCCGACCCCATCCGTAAGGCAGGCTACGGCCTGATTTTGAACAAGATAAACGAGGGCGATTTGGACACGCCTTTCCTACCCTAGAAGGTAGCAGGTTCAGGCCTCGGGCTTGCAAACCCGATCGTTGCGCGACACCAGCTCCGCAAAACAGGGGAGGGCAAGGCCGGTCGCTTTGGGCCAAGATACGCCCGGTGAAGGCCCGGGCTAAAGCCGCACCCGGCTGCGGTCCCCTAGCACCAGCTGCAGGGTGTTGCGCCGGGGGCTGCCCCGGCCGTCCACCACCACCCCCTGGCCCAGAATGCTGCTGTCGAGCCGGTGGGGGAGGGCGTGCACCCGGGCCTCGTCCATCAGGATGGAGTACTCGACCTCGCTCAAGACCACCTGGGCGTTCTTGCCGATGGCGGTGTAGGGGCCGATGAAGCTGTCCTCGATGAGGGCCCCGGCCCCGATGAAGGCCGGGCCGCGCACCGTGCTGCGCACAATTCGGGCCCCCGGCTCCACCACCACCTCGCCCACCACCTGGGCCTCTATGAGCTCCCCCTCGATGCGCCGCGCGATGGCCGAGAGGGCCAGCCGGTTGGCGTCCAGCAGGTCCTCGGGCTTGCCGGTGTCCTTCCACCAGCCCCGCACCTGGTGGGCCACCACCTTCTGGCCGCTGTCGACCAGGCCCTGGATGGCCTCGGTGATCTCGTACTCCCCCCGGCCGCTGGGCCTGAGCCCCTCGATGATGGGATGGATGGCCGGGCTGAACAGGTAGACCCCTACCAGGGCGAGGTTGGACGGGGGCTCCTGGGGCTTTTCCAGAAGCCGCACCACCTCCCCCTGCCCGTTGAGCACCACCACCCCGAAGGCCCTGGGGTCCTCCACCGGGCATAGAAGCACGATGGCCGCAGGCCGGGTGGCCCGGTACTCGGCCACCAGGTGCTGGATGCCGCCCGAGAGCAGGTTGTCGCCCAGGTAGAGCACGAAGGGGTGCTCGCCCAGGAAAGGCCGGGCGGTCTTGACCGCGTGGGCGATGCCCAGGGGGGCTTCCTGCACGATGTAGGTGAGGTGGACCCCCCAAGAAGAGCCGTCGCCCAGGGCGGCCCGCACCTCGTCGCCGGTCTCGGGGCTTAGGATGACCCCTATGTCGCGGATGCCGGCGGCCACCAGGTCTTCTAGGGCGTAGAACAGGTTGGGCTTGCCGGCGATGGGGATGAGCTGCTTGGCCCGGGTGTGGGTCAGCGGGCGCAGCCGGGTGCCCTTGCCGCCCGAGAGGATCAGTCCCTTGAGTTCCATACTCGGCCCAGTCTACCAGGGCCTTGGCCGGGGCCATGGTGTAGAATCCTGAGAAGCCGAGGGAGGTTTCAATGGTGCCGTTCTGCGAAGATGCTCGCCTTGCCGTAAAAACGCCCCCCAACTTCATTCTCACGGGAGAACCCACCGAAGGGCTGAAGCGGCTGGCCGAGGGGCTGCCCGGCGTGTTGGAGGCCCATGGCTACCGCCACGAGCCGGGGGCAGAGGCCCCAAGGGCGGTGTTGAACTTCATCCGGGCCGACAGACCCACCCCTTACCGGCGGAAGGCCCAGGCCACCATGGTGATTTCCTTTCTGGAGCTCGAGGCCATGCCGGCCGACCCCATTGCGGCGCTTTACAGCTACCTGGTGCGGGCCCTTTCCAACATGCTGGTGGTCTATGTGCCGGGCCAGGGGGCCTACTTCCTCACCCTCGAGCTCGGCCAGTACCACGAGCCCGAGGGGCCCCGCTTCCTGGAGCGGCTTTTCGAGCGGATCCACCCCATCGCCTCCGCAGTCCTGGTGGTGAACAACCGCTTCGTGCCCGACCTCGAGCCCGAGCTCTGGCAGGGCGATGCCCTGACCGAAAGCCTGCGCCGGGCCGGCCAGCGCCTAGCCGAGTGGGACCTGCTCCCGGCGGCCTTCCCCATCGAGGAGATCCTACCCCCCGAAGACCTGCGCCACGTCAAGCGCCTGTATGGCATCGGCGGCCTTTCCTACGGCAACCTCTCGGTGCGCAAGGACGAGCGGCGCTTCTGGATGTCGGCCAGCGGGGTGGACAAGGCCAACCTGCGCGAGGTGGGCCGGGACATCCTGATGGTCACCGACTACGACCCGGCGGAGAACGCCATGCGCCTTTCGGTGCCGCCCCATGTGGAGCCCAGGAGGGTGAGCGTAGACGCCATAGAGCACTGGATGATCTACCGCGAGCACCCCAGGGTGGGGGCCATCATCCACGTGCACGCCTGGATGGAGAACATCCCCTCCACCCAGTTCAACTACCCCTGCGGCACCTACGAGCTGGCCACGGCGGTGGCCGAGAAGGTGCGCCAGGCCCCCGACCCGAGCCGGGCGGTGGTGGGCCTCAAGAACCACGGCCTCACCATCACCGGCCACAGCCTGGAGGACATCCTGGAGCGCATCGAGGGGCGGCTTTTGCGCCAAGTGCCGATGAGCTAGTGATGGATAGGGCAGGAATTTCTCACGGAATCGGGTAGGCTTACTGGTATGGAGCGCCCGGTTCGAAAAAGCCTGCCGCTCGTGCCCCTTCTGGCTGGGCTTTTGCTGCTGGCGGGAGGGCTTGTGGGGGTCTACCTGCTGGTGCCGGGGCTGCAGGCGCGGCTCGAGGGGCTCTACCAGCTCCTCAGAAGCGGGGACCTCGAGGCCATCCGGGCCTGGGTGGCGGGCCTGGGCTGGGTGGGGCCTCTGAGCATCATCGCCCTGATGGTGCTCCAGACCCTCGTCTCGGTGGTGCCCATGTCGCTGGTGATGCTGGTCTCGGTGCTGGTGTTTGGCCCGGTGGTGGGGGGGGCGGTGGGCTTCGTGGGGGCGGTGGTCGCGGCCATGGTGGGCTACGGCCTGGCCCGGCTTTTGGGCCCGGTGGTGGTGGACCGCCTGGTGAGCGCCCCCATCCGCCGGCGGGTGGAGGCCCAGGTGGAGCGCTACGGGCCCTGGGCCATCATCGCCCTTCGGTTTTCCCTGGTCGTCCCCACCGACAGCATCAGCTTCGTGGCCGGCCTGGTGCGGATGCACCCCTTGAAGTTTCTTCTGGCCACCGCGGTGGGGGCTTTGCCGGTGACCCTGCTCATCGCCTGGCTGGGCTCGGATTTCACCCGCATGGGGCCATTCATGCTGGCCCTGAGCCTCCTGGTTCTGCTAGGGCTTGCCGCCTGGGTCCTCTACGAGCGGCGGCGCATCTCCGCCGAGTAGGGCCTCCATCCCCTCCACCGCCCCCAGCGGCAGGGCGCAGTCGGCCAGGCGGGTGAGGGGGGTGGGGGTGGGGTTGATCTCGATCAGGTAGGCCCCGCTCAGGTGGGCGATGCGGCCCAGGCTGGCGGCGGGCTCCACCTCGGCGCTGGTGCCGATGACCAGCGCCACCTCGGCCTGAACGAAGGCCCGCTCGGCCCGCTCGAAGGCCCCCGGGGGCAGAAGCTCGCCAAACCAGACCACATCGGGCCGGGCCCGCCCGCCGCAGGCCGGACAGGTGGGAGGGGGGTTGAACGCCTCGGGCGGGGGGAGGGGGAAGCGCTTTTGGCAGCGTTCGCAGCGGGCCCGGGTGATGTTGCCGTGGAGCTCCACAAGCCGCCCGGAGCCGGCCCGGGCGTGCAGGCCGTCCACGTTTTGGGTGACCAGCAGAAACCCCTCCCCCACCCTCGCCTCGAGCTCCACCAACCGCCGGTGCGCCGGGTTGGGCTCGGCCTCCACGGCCTTGCGGTAGCGCCAGGCGTACCAGTTCCACACCTTCTCCGGGTCGCGGGCGTAGGCCTCGGGGGTGGCGTACTCCAGGGGGTTGAAGTCCTTCCAGAGCCCCTCTGCGTCCCGGAAGGTGGGGATGCCGGAGGCCTTGGAGATGCCGGCCCCGGTCAGAACGGCCACCCGCCGGGCGCTGAGCAGGCGTTGGCGTGCGGTCAGAAGCTCCATATCTGTAGAATAAGCCCCATGCGGCTCTTCACCCCGGAGGCCATGCGCGAGGCCGATCGCCGGGCGGTGGAGCTGGGCTACCCTAGCCTTCTGCTGATGGAAGCGGCGGGCAGGCAGGTGGCCGAGTGGGTTCTGCGGGCCTACCCGGGGCGGAAGGCGGTGGTGCTGGCCGGCCGGGGCAACAACGGCGGCGATGGCCTGGTGGCGGCCCGCTGGCTGGCCCTTTGGGGGCAGCCGGTGGAGGTGTTCGCCGCCGAGGGGCAGGCCGGCGATGCGGCGGTGGCCCGGCGGGCCCTGGAAGCTTTGGGCCTTGCGATAAGGCCCCTGGCCGAGTGGCGGCCTGAGCCCCAGGCGGTGGTGGTGGACGCGCTGTTCGGGACCGGGCTCAGGGGACCTTTGGAGGGGTTTTATGCGGAGCTGGTGGAACGGCTGAACGCCTTAGGGGGGCCGGTGGTCTCGGTGGACCTGCCCTCGGGCCTGCCCTACACCCCCCATGTGCGGGCCCACCTGACCGTGGCCCTGGCGGGCCTGAAGACCGAGCACCTCTTCTACCCCCAGCGCTCGGCCTGCGGACGGATTGTGCTGGCCCCGATCGGCATGCCCCCCAGGGCCCTGGAAAACCCCGCGCTGCCCGAGCTTCTCAACCAGGCCGCCATGCGGGCCCTGCTGCCGGTGCGGCCCGGGGATGCCCACAAGGGCTCGGTGGGCCGGGTGCTGGTGGCGGGGGGGTATCGGCACTACACCGGGGCCCCGAGCCTGGCCGCGCTGGGGGCCTACCGCGCCGGGGCCGGGCTGGTCACGGTGGCCTACCCGGCGGACTGCCCGGTGGAACCGCCCCTGGAGGCGGTGCGGCTGCCGGTGGAGGGCTGGCGTCCGGAATGCCTGCGGGAGGCCCGGGCCGAGGCGGTGGCGGTGGGGATGGGGGCTGGGGCGGGGGGAGAGGCGGCGGCCATGGCGGCGCTGGGGCTGGCCCGCCCCACCGTGTTGGACGCCGATGCCCTCCACCCCCCAGTGCTGGAGGCCTACCGAGCGGCGGGTGTACCGGCGGTGGTCACGCCCCACCCGGGCGAGGCCAGCCGCCTGCTGGGCTGGCCCAGCCGGGAGATAGCCGGGCGGCCCCTCGAGGCCGCCCAGGCCCTGGCCCGGCGCTACGCGGGGCTGGTGGTGGTGCTCAAAGGGGGCCCCACGGTGCTGGCCTGGGCCGACCGGCTGGCGGTCAACCCCAGCGGCAACCCGGCCATGGCCACCGGGGGGATGGGCGACGTGCTCTCGGGGGTAATCGCGGCCCTGCTGGCGGCGGGGCTTGCCCCCTGGGACGCGGCCCGGCTGGGGGTCTACCTGCACGGGCTGGCGGGCGACCGGGTGGGCCGGGTGGGGCTGCTGGCCCACGAGGTGGCCGATGTCCTCCCCGAGGCCCAGGCGGCCTTGCGGGAGGGCGGGGTCCGGGACTTCTGGGAGCCCTAGGTCTGGAGCGCGGGGGCGCGGAACTGGGCCCGGTTCTCCGGCCAGAAGAGCCAGATGAGGCCCAAGATGGGCTGCACCAAGGGCAGGAAGCCGTAGTCGATGCCGAATTCGTGCCAGACCGTGCGCCCGATCACCTGGGGCATCAGGAGGCTCAGGGTGCCCACCCCGAGCACCCCCACAAGCTCGAAGGAGAGGGCCACCACCGAGACCCACCAGGCCCAGGGCCGGCGGATGACGAAGGCCACCGTGGCCACCAGGTAGACGCTGGCCGCCACCGCCGAGAGAAGGGGGGGCAGATAGTCGGTGACCCCGGGCTTGAAGAAGAGCTGGTAGACGGAGCGGGCCCCGGCGGCCAGGGCCAGCAGGGGGTAGGAGACGGCCAGGACCTGGCCGATGGCCCGGATGAGGGGAGGGGTGAGGAGCCTCTGCATACCCTAGCGGCTGTAGTTGGGGGCCTCCTTGGTGATGAGCACCCCGTGGGGGTGGCTCTCGATGAGCCCGGCCCCGGTGATCCGGGTGAAGCGGGTTTCGCGGCGGAAACGCTCCAGGTCGGGGGTGCCGCAGTAGCCCATGGCCGCCCGCAGCCCCCCCACCACCTGGTAGAGGACGTCGCCCACCGGGCCCTTATAGGGCACCATACCCTCGATGCCCTCGGGCACCAGCTTCTTGGCCTCCACCGGACCGACCCCCTTGCCCCCCTCCTGGAAGTAGCGGTCGGCCGAGCCCTGCCGCATGGCCCCCAGGCTGCCCATGCCGCGGTAGAGCTTGTAGCGCCGGCCATCCTTCAGCACCTCCTCGCCCGGGGCCTCCTGCGTGCCGGCCAGCATGGAGCCCAGCATGACGGTGTGGGCCCCTGCGGCCAGGGCCTTGGCCACATCCCCCGAGTACTTGATGCCCCCGTCGGCCACCACCGGCACGTCCAGCCCCTCGAGGCCCGCCACGGCCTCCATGATGGCGGTGATCTGGGGCACCCCCACGCCGGTGACCACCCGGGTGGTGCAGATGGAGCCGGGGCCAATCCCCACCTTGACCGCATCCGCCCCGGCCTCGGCCAGGGCCCGGGCCCCCTCTGCGGTGGCCACGTTGCCGGCAATCACCTGCACCCGCTCGCCGTAGGTCCTCTTGAGGTAGCGCAGGGCCTCCAGCACGCCCTTGCTGTGGCCATGGGCGCTGTCCAGCACCAGCACATCCACCCCGGCCTCCACCAGCGCCGCGGCGCGGGCCTCCAGGTCCTTGGCCACCCCCACCGCGGCCCCCACCAGGAGCCGGCCCTGGGCGTCCTTGGCGGCGAAGGGGAATTTCTGCCGCTTGGTGAGGTCCTTGAGGGTGAGAAGGCCCCTGAGCCGCCCCTCGTGGTCCACCAGGGGTAGCTTTTCAATCTTGTGCTGGCGCAACAGGGCCTCGGCCTCCTCCAGGATGGTGCCGGGCGGGGCGGTGATGAGCCGCTCCGCCGGGGTCATCACCTCCGAGACCAGCCGGGTCATATCCCGCTCGAAGCGGATGTCGCGGTTGGTGACCAAGCCCAGAAGCCGGCCGTAGAGGTCCACCACCGGCAGGCCCCCAATTTTGAACTCCCGCATGAGCCGTTCGGCGTCCTCCAGGGTGGCGTTGGGGGCCAGGGTCACGGGGTCCTGGATCATGCCAGCCTCGCTGCGCTTGACCTTTCGGACCTGGGCAGCCTGCTCCTCCACGCTCAGGTTCTTGTGGATGATGCCCAGGCCGCCCTCGCGGGCCATGGCGATGGCCATCTCGGCCTCGGTCACGGTGTCCATGGCCGCCGAGAGGATGGGGATGTTGAGCCAGAGCTTGCGGGTGACCCGGGTGCGGGTGTCCACCTCGCGGGGCAGGACCTCCGAGTAGGCCGGAATGAGGAGCACGTCGTCGAAGGTCAGGCCCTCTTGCACGATTTTCTCCTGCTTGACGTGGGGCTTGAGCGCCTGCATATTCCCTGCAGTATAGCACCCCCACCTAGCGGGCCACGGTCCGGGGCCTTGGGCCCTCGCCCAGGGCGTTCTCCCCGGTGAGCTCGCGGCCCAGGATTAGGGTGTGGATGTCGTGGGTGCCCTCGTAGGTGTCCACGGTCTCCAGGTTCAGCATGTGGCGGATGCTGTGGTACTCCAGGGTGATCCCGCTGCCCCCCAGGATTTCCCGGGCCGCCCGGGCCCCGTTCAGGGCTGCCCGCACGTTGTCGCGCTTGGCCAGCGAGACCTGGGCGGGCCGGAGCCGGCTCTCGTCCTTGAGCCGGGCGAGCCGCCAGGCCAGCAACAGGCCCTTGGTGTGGTCGGCGGCCATGCGCACCAGCTTCTCCTGCACGAGCTGGCGCCTGGCGATGGGGGCCCCGAAGGTGGTGCGGCTCTGGGCGAAGGCCAGCGCCTCGGTGTAGACCGCCTCCAAAGCCCCCAAGGCCCCCCAGGCGATGCCGAAGCGGGCCTGGGTCAGGCAGGACAGGGGCCCCTTGAGGCCCTCGACCCCGGGCAGAAGGGCAGTTTTGGGCACCCGCACCTCCTCCAGCACCAGCTCGCTGGTGACCGAGGCCCTTAGGCTGGCCTTGTGCTGGATTTTATGGGCCCGGAAGCCCTTGCTATCGGTGGGCACGATGAAGCCCCGCACCACCCCGGCCTCGTCCTTGGCCCAGATGAGGGCGATATGGGCCAGGTTGCCGTTGGTGATCCACATCTTGCTGCCGTTTAGCACGTAGTCGCCCCCATCGCGCCGGGCCCGGGTCTTCATGTTGCCGTCGGGGTCGCTGCCGCCATCGGCCTCGGTAAGACCGAAGCAGCCCACCAGCTCCCCTCTGGCCAGCCTGGGCAGGTACTCGCGCTTTTGCTCCTCCGAGCCGTAGGCCCAGATGGGGTACATCACCAAGGAGCTCTGCACGCTGCAGAAGCTGCGCAGCCCCGAGTCGATGCGCTCGAGCTCGTAGCTCACCACCCCATAGGTGGCTGCGCTGGCCCCCAGCCCGCCGTACTCGACGGGGATGTTGGGGCCCAGGAAGCCCATCTCGCCGAACTTGCGGATGAGGTGGGTGGGGAACTCCGCGTTTTCCCACCACGCGGCGATGTAGGGCAGGCACTCGGCCTCGAGGAACCGGCGGGCGGCTTTCTGCATGGCCTGCTCCTCGGGGGTGAGCAGCTCGCCAACCTGGTAAAAGTCGAACATGGCCAACCTCGCCCCGATTCTACCCCCAGGGTGCGGGTTGTTTGCACCCCGGGACCACACTGGGCCGGGTAAGCTGGGTCCATGCGCGTGCTCTTCGTGGGAGATGTCTTCGGCGACGCCGGGCTCAGGGTGGTGGCCTCGCGCCTGCCCGATCTGCGCCCCCAGTACGACTTCGTGATTGTCAACGGGGAGAACGCCCACCACGGCAAGGGGCTCTCGCGCCCGGCCTACCGCAAGTTGCGCGAGGCCGGGGCCGACCTGATCACCCTGGGCAACCACGCCTGGGACCACAGGGATGTCTACGAGCTCATCGAGACCGAGCCCATCCTGCGGGCCCTGAACTACCCGCCGGGCACCCCAGGGCGGGGCCACTGGGTGCTGGAGACGGGGGGGGAGCGGCTTCTGGTGATGCAGGTGATGGGCCAGGTGGAGATGGGCCTCAACCTCTACGACCCCTTCCGCACCCCCGAGGCCCTGCTAGAGGAGGTGCCGCACGACTATGCCCTGCTGGAGGTGCACGCCGAGGCCACCAGCGAGAAGTATGCCCTGGGCCACTATTTCGACGGCCGGATTGCTGCGTTACTGGGCACCCACACCCACGTGCCCACCGCGGACGCGGGCTTCTTGCCGCGGGGCACCGCTTTTCAGTGCGATGTGGGCATGACCGGGCCCCTCCACTCGATTATTGGGGGGGAGGTCGAGAGCTTTCTGGCCCGCTTCCTCACCCAGCGCCCCACCCCCTTCCGGGCGGCCCAGGGCCGGGCGGTTCTCTCGGCCACCGAGCTGGTGCTGGAGGGGGGGCGCTGCACCCAGATCCGCCCCCTGCGCTGGGAGGAGCCGTGGATATGAACCTGAACCACTACCCCTACCCCTCCCGCCGCCATCTGGTGGTGGGAAAGCGCGGTGCGGTGGCCACCAGCCAGCCCCAGGCCGCGCTAGCCGGCATGGAGATGCTCCTGCAGGGGGGCAGCGCGGCGGACGCGGCGGTGGCCATGGCCATTGCCCTCACGGTGCTCGAGCCCACCTCCAACGGCATCGGCTCGGATGCCTTTGCCCTGGTGCACGATGGGCAGCGGCTCTACGGCCTCGACGCCAGCGGACATAGCCCCGCCGGGCTTTCCTTCGAGGCCTTCGCGGCGGAGGGGCGGGTGCCCACCCGGGGCTGGCCCACCGTCACGGTGCCGGGGGCTCCTTCGGCCTGGCGCGCGCTCCACCAGCGCTTCGGCCGGTTGCCCTTCGAGGCGCTTTTCGCCCCGGCCCTTCGCTACGCCCGGGAGGGCTTCGCTGTGAGCCCCGAGGTGGGCCGCAACTGGGCCCGGGCCGAGGCGGTGTACGGGCCTTTGGCGGAGGCCTGCTACCAGCCCTTCAAGGAGGTTTTCCTGCCCGGGGGAAGGGCCCCTAGGCCGGGGGAGGTCTGGCAGAGCCCCCAGCACGCCGAGACCCTGGAGGAGCTGGCTAAAAGCGGCTGCGAGAGCCTCTACACCGGCCCTCTGGCGGCCCGCCTGGCCGATTTTGCCGCGGACACCGGGGGCTATCTGACCCGGGCCGACCTGGCGGCCCACCGGCCGGCCTGGGTGGAGCCCCTCAGCGTGCGCTACCGGGACCTCGAGGTCCACGAGCTGCCCCCGCCCACCCAGGGCCTGGCGGCCCTCATCGCCTTGGGGCTGCTGGGGGGCTTCGAGCTGGGCCGCCACCCCCGCGACAGCGCCGAGGGGCTGCACCTGCAGATCGAGGCCATGAAGCTGGCCTTCGCCGAGGTGCAGGCCCAGGTGGCCGACCCCCGCTTCATGCGGCTGGCCCCCTCGGCGCTGCTGGACCCAGCCCGCCTGGCCCAGCGCCGGGGGGCCATAGGGGAGCGGGCCCTTTTCCCCTCCCTGGCCGCCCCCCAGGGCGGCACGGTCTACCTGGCCGCGGCCGACGGGGAGCTTTGGGTCTCCTTCATCCAGTCCAACTACATGGGCTTCGGCTCGGGCATCGTGGTGGAGGGCACCGGGATTGCGCTGCAAAACCGGGGGGCGGGCTTTGTGCTGGAGGAAGGCCACCCCAACCGCTACGCCCCCTCCAAGCGCCCCTTCCACACCATCATCCCGGGCTTCCTTACCCGCGAGGGGAAGCCCCTGGGGCCCTTTGGGGTGATGGGGGGCCACATGCAGCCCCAGGGGCACCTGCAGGTGGTGGTGGCCCTGGCCGACTACGGCCTCAACCCCCAGGCCGCGCTGGACGCCCCGCGCTGGCAGTGGGTGAGGGGGCGGGTGGTGGAGCTCGAGCCCACCTTTCCCCTTCACGCGGTCCAGGGCCTGCGCGAACGGGGGCACGAGGTGGTGTTGCAGCCGGAGTGGGCCCAGTTTGGCCGGGGCCAGATTGTTTTGCGCCATGGCGGGGCCCTGCTGGCCGCCACCGAGCCGCGGGCCGACGGCATGGCCCTGGCCTGGTAGGGCTATCGCCGGTAGTGGAGGATCCCCTCCAGCTCCACCGGTACAGCCCGCCCCGCCTCCACCAGGTACTCCAGGTGGGCCAGGGTCTCGGCCCAGGCGAAGCGCCGCTGGGCCAGGCTGAGCTCACCCGGGAACAGGGCCAAGGAGAGCTGCCAAGCGGTCTGGGGCTCGGGGCTGAGCAGCCCCTCCAAGAAGGCCAGCCGCTCCTGGTGGTGGGCCCTGAGCTCGGCCACCCGCCCCGGAATGTCCGCGATGGGCCGGTAGTGGCCGGGCAGGGCCAACCGGGCGCCGAGCCCCCGGGTTTTTTCCAGCGAGGCCAGGTAGTGGGCCAGCGGGTTGGGGTAGGCGTAGGCCCAGCGGCCGATGTTGGGGGAGATTTTCTCCAGGATCTGGTCGCCGGCCAGCAGCACCCCGTCCTCCTCGCGCAAAAACATGGCCTGCCCGTCGGCGTGCCCCGGCACCCAGACCACCCGCAGGCGCGTCCCGGCCCACTCCAGCACCACCCCGTCGGGGAATGTCCTGGGGTTGCGCACCGGGTGGACCCGGCTTCGGGTGAGGGCCAGCTCCTTCTCCAGGCCAGCGAGGTATTCGTCGGTGACCCCGTGCCGGCGGAAGAAGGCCATCCCGGCCTGGTTCATGGCCTCGGCCTGGGTCCAGAAGATGTGGCCCCGCTCCTCCTCGATGTCCAGCATGTAGACGCTTACCCCGGCCTGCTCGATGAGCCCGGCGAGACCGTAGTGGTCGGGGTGGTGGTGGGTGAGGAGGAGGGCCTCGAGGTCGCCGTACCCCAGGCCGTGCTCCCGCAAGGCGCCCTCCAGCGCCGCCCGGGCCTCCGGGGTGTCCAGGGCGCAGTCCACCAGCACCGGCCCGCCCGTGCTCAGGGGAGGGGGCAGGAGGAGGTAGACGTTCACGTAGCGGAAGGGGTAGGGGATGGGGATGGGAATGGCGAAGATGCCGGGCGCGACCGGGTGGGAGAGGCGGGCTTGGTGCATGGAAAGATTGTACCAAGTCAAAGGAAAAAGCGCGGAAGTGTGCCCTGCCTCCTAAAGGCCTGGGGTAGACTTAACGAGTTATGGGGAAGCGCGTGCTGGCGGCCATGAGCGGGGGGGTGGACTCCTCGGTGAGCGCGGCTTTGCTCAAGGCCCAGGGCTACGAGGTGATCGGGGCCATGATGCGCTTCTGGCCCGACCAGAAGAAAGACGACTGCTTCGAGACCTGCTGCTCGCCCGACGCGGCCTACGAGGCCCGGCGGGTGGCGGATGTTTTGGGAATTCCCTTCTATCTGCTCGACTATCGCGAGGAGTTCGAGGCAAAAATCGTCCAGCCCTTCCTGGCCGGCTACCAGGCGGGGGAGACCCCCAACCCCTGCGTGAACTGCAACACCCGGGTTAAGTTCGACTCCCTGCTCAAAAAGGCCCGCATGCTGGGCTGTGACTACGTGGCCACCGGGCACTATGTGGTGAGCCGCGACGGCGGGCTGTACCGGGGCGACCCGCGCAAGGA
This sequence comes from Meiothermus sp. QL-1, assembly GCF_003351145.1. Taxonomy (NCBI): domain Bacteria; kingdom Thermotogati; phylum Deinococcota; class Deinococci; order Thermales; family Thermaceae; genus Meiothermus; species Meiothermus sp. QL-1. The sequence continues at coordinate 339,562 of NZ_QQSV01000002.1, forward strand.
CCAGACCTACTTCCTCTGGGGCACCCCTAAAGAGGCCATTCCCCACCTGCTTTTCCCGGTAGGGCACCTGGAAAAGCCCCAGGTGCGGGCCCTGGCCGAGCGCTTTGGCCTGCCCACGGCCAGAAAGCCCGAAAGCCAGAACATCTGCTTCGTCCAGGGCGACCTGAAGGACTTCCTGGCCCAGCAGCTAAAGACCCGCCCCGGCCCCCTCATCGACCTCGAGACCGGCCAGCAGGTGGGCGAGCACGGCGGGGCGCAGCTTTACACGGTGGGGCAGCGTAAGGGGCTGGGTTTGTGGAAGAGCCACCTCGAGCGCTACGTGGTCCGGGTGGACGTGGCCCGCAACGAGGTGGTGGTGGGCCCCAAGGAGGCCTGCATGTGGGGCGGCCTCGAGGCCCGCGGGGTGAACCTGCTGGTGCCCCCTGGGGAGCTGGGCGAGGAGGTGGAGGTGCAGGTGCGCTACCGCACCCGGCCGGTGCCGGCCCGCCTCGAGGAGGTGGGGCCGGAGCGGCTGGTCCTCCGCTTCTCAGAACCCCAGTTCGCCGTGGCGCCGGGGCAGTCGGCGGTGCTCTACTGGGGCGACCGCCTTCTGGGCGGAGGGGTCATCGCCCGGCCGCTTTACAACCTCTGGACCGGCTAGGGGCCTTCCAGCCGGGCCCGCAGCCGGGGGGCTTCCTCCCTCCAGCGCTGGTAGGCCGGGCTCAGGAGACCAAAGAAATTGGCCGGCTCGTAGCCGCGAAAATCCAGGGGAAAGTGCTGCAGGCCCACCTCCAGCACCCTTCTGGCCTCCTCCTTCAGCCCGCTCCCGGCCAGGAGCTGGGCCAGCTCCAGGTAGTAAAGCGGGCTGGCCAGGGGGAAGGTGCGCACGATTTTTTCCAACAGCGCCCGGCGCTCGCTGGCTTCCCGGGCCTCATCCAGCCGCAGCCGGTAAACCCAGAGGCTCTTGGGGTTGCGCAAGGTGGCCTGTTCCAGCAGGTGCTGCCGTTCAGGGGGGGGCAGTCCCTCCAGCGCGCGCAGCACCGCGGGCCGGTAGCCCAGGTAGCGCTCTATGGCGCAGTTGCCCGCACACGGCGCGTACCACCACACGATAAGCCCCAGCCCCAGCCCGAGCCCCAGGAGGTTCCAGCGAGCCCTCCCTGGGGGCGCGACCTGGGCGTGCACCGCCCCCAGCAGGGCAAAGGCCAGCATCATCACCGCGGGGTACATCCCGGTGACGTCGAAGGCCAGCGTGGCCCAGACCCCCCCCGCCCCCAGCGCCCAGGGCCAGGCCGCCGTGCGCCAGCCGCGCCAGAGCACCACCCCCAGCAGGTAGAGCAGGAGCCCGAACCGCAGCCAGCCCCCCGTGGCGGCGGTCTCGAGGTAGTAGTTGTGCGCGCTGTTGAAGAGGATGCCGGGGTACTGCTGGTAGGCGGCCAGCACCTCGCGGAAGCTGCCGTTGCCGGTGCCCAGGGGGGCTTCCAGCGCCATGTTCAGGGTCTGCTTCCACATCAAAAGGCGGCTGCCGATGCTGCCCAGCTCGCTTATGTCGCTCACCTGCTTGCTCAGGGTGGCCTTCAGCCCCAGGGCGTTCTGCACTGGGGAGAAGGGCAGGGCCAGGTCGATGGCCGCCACCGCGGCCAGCACCGCGCCAAGCCCCAGGCCAATCCGCCCCAGCCCCACCCCCTCGCGCCAAAGCCGCCACACCAGGAGCAAAGCCCCCAGCAGCAGGGGCAGGTAGACGGCCCGAGCCCCCGACAAAAGGGCCAGGTACAGGGCTGCGGTGAGCAGGAGGCCACCCAGCAGGGGCCAGCGGCTGCGGAACATCCACACCGCGGCCAGGGGCACCAGAGCCAGGGCTTGGGCCCCGGCCACGTAGTGGCTCGAGCCGGAGAAGTACATGGCCAGCCCCGCCCAGGCCAGGGTGAGGGTGGTGAGGAGCCCGTGGCCCAGCAGGAGGAGGTTGAGCCCCACCAGGCCCCAAAGCCACCTGCCTGCGGCAAAAGCGGCCAGGTAGGCCAGCTCCCAAAGGCCCAGCACCAGGGTGTTGCCCGGGGTAAGGCTCCAGAACACCCCCAGAAGGCCCAGGGCCCACCAGGCCCAGAGGGAAGGGGGCACCCGCGCCAGCGCCACCGCCAGCAGGGCCAGCCAGAGGGGCGGGGCCTCGTAGTGGGTGAGGACCTGCGGCCAGAGCCAGAGGAGGCTTCCTAGGATGAGAGATCCGCCTAGCAGTTGCATGTTCGTCTGAGCCTCTTGACTTGCTCGCGTTCTCCTATACTCGGTTGGGGGATAGAGTGAAGAGAATTTTGTTCGCCCTTTACGGCTGGTGGTGGTCTATATACGTCATCCTGTACCCACTGGTGTTTGTGCCTTCTGAAAGGGGCTTTTGGGGCTCTAACTACGCTTACCATATTGGACTTACCGTGCTTTTTGTAGTAGGCGCAGCTCTTTTTGAATGGTTCTCCTATCCTAAGCTGCGGCTTTCTGATATTCGGTATCTACCTAGGCTGGTCCTCAAACACACTCCCGTGCTCGTGGCGCTTTTGTTCGGTGTTTGGGGGGTTCTGGCTGCTTTTTTCACCCCCTCTCCGATAACAGCTTTGATGGGCAGTTTGGCCAGGAATGGGGACGGAGCCTTGGCCGCTTTTTTGTTTGTGCTGGTTTTTGTTTTTGTGTACCTTCAGGTGAAGACCCGGCCGGTTGTTCTGGAACGAATACTGTTGGGAATAGTCCTTTCCGGTCTTATTTTGAGTTTTGGGGCTGTGGCCGAGGTTGCCCTGGGTCGGGGGCTTATCTACAGGCCCAATCCCGCTGACCTTCCCATAGTCTCCTTTCCTCAAAGGGGCCACCTCGCCGGATATCTGGCGGCAACCCTGGGGGTGTCTATAGCCGTGTCCTTTTGGAAGAGGGCCTGGTTTTATCCTGTGGCCTCCTTTTTCATCGCCTGCGCTCTGGGTCTCACCTTCAACCGCGCCGCTTTCCTTGCGGTTTTGGTGTTGGTTGCCCTGGGCTTCAGGCTTTACCCAAAACGGGCTGTGCTGATGGCGTTGTCGGTGGGTCTGGGCATTCTAGGGGGCATGGGGTTCACGGAGCTGCGGGGTGTGGGGGGGGACAAGGACCTTGCTAGCCGGACCTCTTTGCAATCGCGCTTTTTGTTCTGGAAAGCGGCCATAGGTGGCATCCTGGAAAGGCCGATGTTTGGATGGGGAGGCGGCAACTTCGACTATTACTGGCCTTTTTTCCTGACCCCGGAGGAGCAGGCGCTCTTTTTCAAGTATGAGGTAGGCGAGCTAAAGGTGATCGAAATCCTTAGCCAACCAGGGACGATACCCGTCTGGCTGGTGGAAACACCTTCAGGAGAGAGGCGCCCTCACAGCATTCCTCTTTGGAAGTCTCACAACCAGCTCATGGAGGTGGCCCTGCAAAGGGGTCTGGTGGGTTTGCTGCTTTACCTCGCCCTGATGGCTTTTTCTCTCAGGGCCTTTATCAACCTTTTGCCAGGGGCAGCAGGGGTTTGGGGGTACCACGTGTTCTTGATGTTGTGGTTCATCCCTTTTTTCTCCGAGGGGGTTCTCTGGGTCTTGTTTGCTCTGTCCTGTGTAGAAGGCGAAAGGGCCTGGGGGTTCATCCCCCAGGCCGGGCTTGTTCCTAGGTCAAGGGATCTGGCCGCTGCCGGAAATCCCTACGTATGAGACCAAGGCCGTACCTCCACTCGCAGTCACCGTGCAGTGGGCCAGGGTGGGTGTGGCGGTTGGCGGCACGCTGTAGCTGCCTGCGCTGAAGCCGCGGGTACAGTCGGGGTTGGGGAGGGCAGAGGCCCCAGTGTTTTCCGACAGGTAGGCGTTGGCGGCGAAGAACACGTTGCGCAGGTAAAGCTGTTCGGAGCGAACAGCGGCAGCGTTTCGTGCGCTGAGCAGATTTGGCAGCAGCACCACCCCTAGGATGCCAATGATGGCGATCACGATGAGGAGCTCAACCAAGGTGAACCCCCTACGTATCATCTGGCCACCTCCTGTGGGGCTTTGGGCAACAGCCCCAGAAGCGGGACCGCTTCTGGGGCTGGCAGGCGGTGAGTGGGTTTACTGGATGGTTGTGTCGGGAATGCCCAGAGTGCTGCTCCCGTAGGTCACCGAGGCGCGGCCGTCAGCTGTCACCGACACGGAGCAGGTGGATAAGCCCAGGGGGGCGGTGCCTGCTCCGTAGCTGCCTGCAGCATATGAAGCTAAGCAGTTCGTAGGAACGGTAGTGGCGGTGATGTTCTCGGCAAGGTAGGCGTTGGCGGCCTTGTAGACGTTCTGGGCGTAGGCCTGGACCGCCCGGATCTGGGCAGTGCGGCGGGCGTTGAGCAGGTTGGGGACGAGGACTGCCGCCAGGATGCCGATGATGGCGATCACGATGAGGAGCTCGATCAGGGTGAAACCGGACTTCTTCATCTTTTCTCCTTGTTTCCGCACCGGTATATGGGTATGGGTGCGGTATGGGTAGTGCTAGAGGGCTTGGGGCCTCATGGGAGCGGGCCGATTCCCGAACTCCGAGAGTTAATACTAGCGCCGGTTCTTGTAACGCGTGTGGAATTTGACCCAGCCCCCGCCTTTCCGCGTTACGTGCAGAGATGCGAATAGTTCTCAATCCTAAAATCTCAAATCCCGACTAGAATACTTGATTTACTTTCCATAGCTTGCTAGCTTGGTGGGTGCTGCGATGCTGGCTCACCCCTCCAGGCCCATTCCCAAATCCCTGCTGTTCCTGGCCTTCTTGGTGGGGCTGGGCGTGCTTTTGCCGCTGGTCTATCTGGTGCTGCGGGCCGCCCAGGCCGAGCCGGCCCAGCTTGTGGAGATCGTATTGCGCCCGCGCAACCTGCAGCTTCTGCTCAACACCCTGGCCCTTTTGCTGGGGGTCCTGGTCTTCTCAACCTTGCTGGCTCTGCCGCTGGCCTGGCTCACCAGCCGCTCGAGCCTGCGGGGCAAGCGCTTCTGGGCTTTGTTGCTCACCCTGCCCCTGGCGGTGCCAGGGTATGTGGGGGTGTTCGGGTTTTTCGGGGCCACGGGGGCCAGCGGCTGGCTCAGGGACTGGCTGGGCTTTCCCTGGCCCCGCCCCACCGGCTACTGGGGGGCCCTGGGGGTGCTCACGCTCTTCACCTACCCCTACTTGTTCCTGAACCTGCGGGCCGCCCTGCTTGGGCTGGACCGCTCCCTCGAGGAGTCGGCGCGGAGCTTGGGGTATGGGGGGTGGCAGGCCTTCTTTCGGGTGGTGCTGCCCCAGCTCCGGCCGGCTCTGTACGCGGGCTGGCTGTTGGTGGGCCTGCACGTGCTGGGCGACTTTGGCGTGGTGAGCCTGGTGCGCTACGAGACCTTCAGCTACGCCATCTATCTGCAGTACTCCTCGGCCTTTGACCGGGTCTATGCGGCCTGGCTGGCCCTGATGCTTTTACTCCTCACGGGCAGCCTGCTCTGGCTCGAGGCCCGGCTGCTCAAGAACCTCTCTTTGAGCCGGGTGGGCCAGGGCAGCGCCCGCCCGGCGGCCCCGGTGCCGCTGGGGGCCTGGACGCTGCCGGCCTACGCGCTCCTCCTCCTGCCGGTGCTGGGGGCGCTGGGGGTGCCGTTGGTCTCCATCCTCTACTGGATGCTGGAGCCGGGCCATGGGGTGGTCTGGCCGAGCGTCTGGGAGGCCCTGCGCAACTCGGCCCAGGCCTCGGCCCCGGCGGCTCTGCTGGCTGCTCTGCTGGTCCTGCCCCTGGCCTACCTGGGGGTGCGCTACCCAGGCCGGCTCTCGCGGATGCTGGAACGGGTGGCCTACCTGGGCTACGCCACCCCCCCCCTGGCCTTTGCCCTGGCCCTCATCTTCTTCAGCCTGCGGGGGGCGCCCTTTTTGTACCAGACGTTGGCCCTGTTGGTGCTGGCCTACGCCCTGCACTTCCTGGCCGAGGCCATAGGCCCCATCCGCAGCGCCCTCTACCAGGCCCCGCCCCGGCTCGAGGAGGCCGCGCGCAGCCTGGGCTACACCGCTCTTCAAGCCTTCAGGCGCGCCACCCTTCCCCTTCTGCGGCGGGGCATGCTGGCCGGCATGGCCCTGGTTTTCCTCTCGGCCATGAAGGAGCTGCCCCTCACCTTTTTGCTGGCCCCAGTGGGCTACTCCACCCTGGCCACCCGCATCTGGGGCTACACCGCGGACGCCATGTTCGCCGAAGCTGCCCCCTACGCCCTCTGGGTGGTCTTGTTCTCGGCCCTTTTCGTGGGCCTGCTCTTGAGCCAGGAACGCCGATGAGCGAGGAGATTCTGCTACGCGTGGAGGGACTGACCAAAGGCTTTCACCCGGGGCTGCCCCCGGTGGTGGACGGGGTGAATTTTGCCGTGAGGGAGGGGGAGATCTTCGCCCTTCTGGGCCCCTCGGGCTGCGGCAAGACCACCACCTTGCGCCTGATCGCGGGCTTTGAGCGGCCCGAGGCGGGGCAGGTCTGGCTGGGGGGCCAGGCCATCACCCACTGGCCCCCGGAGAGGCGGCGCATCGGCTTCGTCTTCCAGGACTACGCGCTCTTCCCCCACCTGAGCGTGAGGGAGAACGTGGCCTTCGGCCTGCGCCACCTGAAGGGCCGGGCCCGGGCGGCGCGGGTGGAGGAGGTGCTGGCCCTGGTGGGGCTTACCGTTTTCAAGGACCGCAGGCCGAGTGAACTCTCGGGCGGGCAGCAGCAGCGGGTGGCGCTGGCCCGGGCCATCGCCCCGGGGCCCAGGCTCATTTTGCTGGACGAGCCTTTCAGCAGCCTGGATGCCGCCTTGCGCCAGAGCACCCGCGAGGAGGTGCGGGCCATGCTGAAGCAGGCCGGCATTGGGGCCATTCTGGTTACCCACGACCAGGAGGAGGCCCTTTCCTTCGCCGACCGCCTGGGGGTGATGCGCGCCGGCCGGTTGGAGCAGGTGGGCACCCCCGAGGAGGTCTACCGCCGCCCCTGCACCCCCTTTGTGGCCCAGTTCCTGGGGCGCACCAACCTCATCCCGGGGGAGGCCCGGGGGAGCTGGGCCGAGACCCCCTTGGGGCGGGTCTTGCTGGAGGAGGAGGCCTCGGGGCCGGTGCTGCTTTCCCTCAGGCCCGAGGGGCTGGGGCTGGCCATGCCGCTCGACCACCTGGGCCCGAGGCAGCTTGAAGGGGTGGTGCTCGCGCGCGAGTTCAAGGGCCATGACCTCACCTACCGGGTGCAGCTCGACGGACGTGAGCTTTTGGTGCAGGAAGGCCCCGAGAGCCCCTTCCGCCCGGGGGAGCGGGTGCGGGTCTTGGTGCGCACCAGGGCGGTGGTGGTAGGCCGGGGCGGGTAGAATAACCCTCGCCTTGGAAGCAGAGAAGGACAACCAGGGGTTGCGCCGCATCCTGCTCACCCTGGAGTACGACGGCACCCACTTCGCCGGCCTGCAGGCCCAGGCCCAGGGGGAGCGCACCGTGCAGCAGGAGCTCGAGGCCGCCCTGGGCAAAATCCCTGGGGCCCAGCCCAGGATCTGGCCCTGCGGCCGCACCGATGCAGGGGTGCACGCTTTGGGGATGCCGGTGCACTACGACACCGCCGACCGCATCCCGGTGGAGAAGATTCCCTATGCTCTAAACAGCCTGCTGCCGCCCGACATCCGGGTGCTCCGGGCCCAGGAGGTACCCCTCACCTTTCACGCTCGCAAGAGCTGCCTGTGGCGCGAGTACCGCTACCGCATCCTCCAGCGCCGCATGCCCCCCGCGCTGGAGCGGCACCGGGTCTGGTGGATTCCCCACTCGCTCAACCTGATTCCCATGCGGCACGCTTTGGAGCACCTGGTGGGGGTCCACGACTTCCGCGCCTTCGCGGTAAAGGAAGAGCGCACCACGGTGCGGGAAATCTACCGGGCCCATCTGGAGGTCTGGCCGGCCGAGGGCGGGCGGGAGGTGTGGCTCGAGTTCGTGGGCTCGGGCTTCCTGCGGGGCCAGGTGCGCAGCATGGTGGGCACCCTGGTGGAGGTGGGCCTAGGCAAGCGGGACTCCAGCAGCATCGCGGCCCTGCTCAAGGAGGGCAGCCGCAAGGAGGCCGGGCCTACGGCCCCCCCGCAGGGCCTGTACTTCGTGCGGGCCGGCTACGAGCCCTACCGCAGGTGAAAGCGCAGGTAGAGCCTTGCCGCCTCCACCGGGGCTTGGGAGACCTGAAGCCCCAAGCCGAGCCGCTCGTCTGGGGTGTACCCAAGGGCCCAGAGCAGCTTGCGCGGGCGCAGCAGCCAGGCCCAAACCCCCTGCTCCCATAGGCCCCCGTCGGGACTCCACCAGAAGAACCCCTCCAGCCCGAAGGGCAGGGCCAGGCGGCCCCAAAAACCCCGCTCAGCCTGCCAGTAGAGGGCAAACCCCGGGCCCTGCCAGCCCACCCGGGGGTTCAGGCGCAGGGTGCCGGCCGCCACCTCCAGGAAGCCCCCAGCCTCCAGCCCGGCCTGCTGCAGCCCCAGGTAGAGCTCCCCTCCCACCAGCCCCGGATGGGGCAGGTAGGCGGCGCTAAGCCCCTCGTACCGGGCGAAAACCCCCCAGCGGCCATCCGGCCCCAAGAAGGTCTCGTCCCAAGGCCCCCCCAGGCCGGTGCGCTTGCCGTAGGCCAGCCAGACCGGGCCCAGCCGTGTGCTTCCCTGGGCCTCCAGGAGGCCCCACTGCAGCGCCTCGGCGTACCACAGGCCCAGCTTGAAGCTGTAGTCCACCCCGGCTTCCTGGGCCCGGAGCTCCAGAAGGGCGCCCAGAGCCCCTCCAGGGGTCAGGGGCTGTGCCTCGAGGCGGTTCAGGGCGAGCTCGAGGCGGAAGCTGGGCTGCAGACAGAGCACCCCCTCCGGGGGGCAGGCGAGGGCCAGCGAGCCCCCCAGCAGGGCGCCCAGCAGCCAGCCGCGCATTACAGCCGGCTGCGCGGGTCCAGGGCGTCCCGCAGCCCGTCGCCCAGGTAGTTGAAGGCCAGCACGGTGATGAAGATCATGAAGCCCGGCGCCAGGGCCAGCCAGGGGTAATCGAAGACGTAGATCTGGGCGTTGTTGAGCATGTTGCCCCAGGTGGCCACCGGCGGCTGGATGCCGAAGCCCAGGAAGGAGAGGGCCGACTCGGTGATGATGGCGCCCCCGATGGCCAGGGTGGCGTTGACGATTAGGGGGGCCAGAGCGTTGGGCACCAGGTGGCGGAACATGATGCGGGCGTCGCTGGCCCCGAGCGACTGGGCTGCGGTGGCGAACTCCTGCTCCCTCAGGCTCAGCACCGCCCCCCGGATAAGCCGGGCGGTGCCCACCCAGCCGAAGAGCACGATGATGGCGATGATGATGAAGACCGAGGCGGCCTCGCCGAAGACCGACTGGGCCCAGCGGCCGGCCACCCCCTGGGTGTCGCGCAGCAGGGCCGAGAGCACCAGGAGCAGGGGCAGCTCGGGGATGGTCAGCATGAAGTCCATGAAGCGCGAGATCACCACGTCCAGGTCGACCCGGCTCTGGCCGAAAAGCCCCCAGAGGCCCACCGCCAGCAGGGCCGCCCAGGTGAGCCCGAGCCCCAAAAGCGAAAGGAGGTTGTTGAGCGAGAACTCGCCTCCTAGCAAAGCCTGCACATTGGCGCCGGCCAGCCGCCAGGCCAGGTCGCCTATGAAGAAGAGAAGCCCGTACAGGATGAGCCAGGAGGCCACCCGCCACAAAGCAAAGGGCCAGGGCCGCCAGCCGTCGGCCACGCGGGCTAAGGGCCCGGCGTAGAAGCGCAGCGGCCGGCCCGAGAAGTAGCCGGCAATCACCCCCAGGGTGGTGCCGATGATGGCTGAGGCGATGGCCGCGACGAAGCCCACCATCAGGGAGATGCGCGCCCCGTAGATGATGCGCGAGAGCACATCGCGGCCCAGGTCGTCGGTGCCCAGAAGGTGCTCGCGGCTTGGGGGCTGGAAGTACCTGGCGGCCAGGTCGTCCCCCGTGGGCTGGGCGGTGGGGCTGTAGGGGGCAATCCAGGGGGCCAGAAGGGCCATGAGCACCAGGGCCACAACCACCCACAGGGAGACCATGGCGGCCTTGTGCTTCCTGAAGCGGCGCCAGGCCAGGGCCCAGGTGGACTGGGGTTTGGAAGCGGTTGCCACAGCAGCCATAAAGCCCCCTAACTATAGCGGATGCGCGGGTCTACCACCGCGTACATGAGGTCGGCCAACAGGTTGAACAGCGCCGTCAGCAGGGCCAGGAAGGCCAGGGCCACCATGGCCACGTTGTAGTCCTTGTCCACTAGGGCGTCCAGAATGGCCCGGCCCATGCCCGGGTAGGAGAAGATGGTCTCGGTAATCACCGCCCCTCCGAACACGCCGGGAATGGCCAGCCCCACCAGGGTGATGATGGGGATGAGGGCGTTGCGCAGGGCGTGTTTGTAGAGCACCACCCGCTCAGAGAGCCCCTTGGCCCGGGCGGTGCGGATGTAGTCCTGGTTCAGCACCTCGAGCAGGCTCGCGCGCATGTAGCGGGTCCAGGAGGCCATCTGGATGGTGGAGAGGGCCAGCACCGGCAGGGTGAGCTTGAAGGCCCAGTCCTTGATGTACTGGAAGAAGCTCACCTCACCGGCCCGCACCTGGTGCCACTGCAGGTCGGAGATGCTCTGCACGGGGAACTGGGGGAACCAGGGGAGCTTATCCGGCAGCCAGAAGGCGAAGAGGAACAAGAGCAGAATGCCCAGGAAGAAGATGGGCATGGAGAAGCCCACAAAGGAGAGGAAGGTGATGGCGTAGTCGGCCGCACTGTACTGCCTGACCGCCGAGAAGATGCCCACCGGGATGGCCACCAGCAACGCCAGCAGCAAAGCCGCGCCAGAAAGAACCAGCGTGCGGGGCAGGCGCTCGACGAAGATGATCTGGGCGGCAGGGGTGGCGTAGGTGCGGGACTGGCCGAAGTCCCCTTGCAGGGCCCGGCCCAGCCACTTGAAGTAGCGCACATAGATGGGCTGGTCGAGGCCATAGGCCCGGCGGAGCTGCTCGAGCTGCTCGGCGGTAATCCTGGGGTTCTGCTGCCGCAGTTCATCCAGAGGGTCGCCCGGTTGCAAGGCCAGCAGGGTGAAGATGACCACGGAGGCTGCAAACAATAGGGGTATCATTTGCAGCAGACGGCGGACGGTGTAAGCAAACACGCCCTACATAATACCTTTGGGGGAGCCCCTGGGGATTTAGATCGGCGCTCGAGCAGGGCAATTTCGCCCATGCACGCGCTTTTTAGCAATGCACCTCCACCGAATGGTGGACGAAAAGCCCCTCCTCGGGGGAGGGGCTGGGCGCTAGCGCGCGATGAGCTGGCCGTACTTGGCCTGGTCGTAGACCTTTTGCGCGCCCCTGGACTGCCAGCCGATCAGCCAGGGCTCGATGGTGGGGTAGGCCGAGCTGGCAAAGGTCGAGGAGACGTAGTTGACCAGGCCGCTGCGGAAGACCCGTGCGTCCGCGACGAAGTAGAGGGGAATCATGGCCACCTCGTTGGCCCAGATCTCCTGCATGCGGGCGAAAAGCTGCTTGCGGCGGTTCACATCGAACTCCACCGCCGCCTGGTTCCTGAGCCGGTCGAATTCCTCGTTGCACCAGCCGCCGAAGTTCAGCCCGCGGAAGCCGTTTTCGCGGGTAGGAACGTAAATGACCCTCCCCTCGTCGTCGCGGCAGGCCGAGCGCACCCCGTCGTCGGCCTGGCCCATGCTGAAGGCGAAGTGCAGGAAGCCGGTCCAGGTCCCTTCCTGGGCCCTCGAGCGGTACTGCGCGCTCAGCAGCACCGCGCTGGGGGCGTTGTTGACCCGCACGGCGATGCCCACCTGGCGGTAGTTCTCCGCCACAAACTGCTGGATCCGCTCGCGCACCGCGTTGCCGGCGGTGGTGGCCCACTCGAGCTCGAAGCGCACGGTGCGTCCGTCCACGGTGCGCTGCAGGATGCCGTCGGGACCGGGGCGCCAGCCCAGCTCGGCCAGGAGCTGCCGGGCCCGCTCGGGGTTGTAGGGGTAGCGGGTCACGTTGGGGTTGAACATGGGGTTCTGGGGCGAGACCCAGGTTGGGGCCACCGTGTAGAGCCCATCAAAGAAGGCCTTGGTGATGCCCTCGCGGTTCATGGCGTAGATGAGGGCCTGGCGGGTCTTGACGTTGTCCAGCATCAGGTCCCGCACCCTTTGCACGTTGCTGAACTGGTTAATCTCGATGTGCTCGAAGAAGGGGGTGGAGACGGCCCAGATCTCGAAGCGCCCTGGGGCCCGGCTCAGAAGCTGGCGGCTTCGGGCCTGGTCGAAGGTGATGGAGACGCTCGAGGCCGCATCAATCCCCCCGCCCAGGATGGCCACCAGGAGCGAGTTGGTGTTCTGGATAATGCGGTAGACCACCCGCTGCACGTACTTGTCCTCCCCGCCGGGGGGCTTGATCCAGAAGCGCGGGTTGCGCTGCATCTCGATGCTGCTGCCCGGCACCCACCGCACCAGGGTGAAGGGCCCCGAGTAGACCATCCGCCCGCTGTTTAGGAACTGGGGGGAGGAGAACTGGGTGAAGAAGTTGCGGAAAATCTCGGCCTGGCGCGCCGCATCGGAGGTTTGGGCAGCAGCAGCCTTGGCCCGCTCCCACTCCTGCCGCATGATGTGGTTCGGGGCGTAGTTGACCTGGTTTACCTCGAGGTCGTAGAAGTAGGCCGGCTCCAACACCACCGTGAAGTTGCGGCCATCGCGCACCCGCAGGGTGGCCCGCTCGAAGAAGTCCACCGCGGTGGAGGGGACCCCTTTGGTCTTACCCATCTCGAACCAAAGGGCCACGTCCTCGGTGCTGATGGGCCGCCCGTCCGACCAGACCGCATCGGGCCTTATGGTGTAGTCGAGCTCCAGCCGCCTTACCCCTGGGCGGATGTTGGTAAAGCGCACCCGGCCGTTCTGCAGCGTGGGCACCTCGGTGACCACCACCGGGATGATCTCCAGGTCGCGGTTGGTCTGCACCAGGGGGGCGAACAGGAAGTTCTCGATCTCGAACTTGATGGACTGGTTGGAGATGGCGTTGACCACATCCCCAGCCAAAGCCCGGGGTTCCTGGGCAGCCCCAATCACCAGGCTGTTGTCCTGGGGGCCGGCCAGGGCCAGCCCAGCCAAAAACCAGAGGCTCAGGGCAACCTTTTTCATCCTTACCTCCATGGCCAAAGACTTGTGCACGATTGTATTGCTCCCTACCCTTTTAAGCCAAGAAGCCGGGGAGCCCCCGGCTTCCTCTGCTTAGCCCGGCCTACTTGATGGCGATCCCACCGGCCTGGGCCTGGTCGTGCCGCTTGACCGCTCCCCGGCTGGCCCAGCCGATCTCCCAGGCGTTCCAGCCCGGGTAGCCGTTTCCGCCGGAGTAGGTCGAGGCCACGTAGTTCACCAGCCCGCTGCGCACCACCAGGTAGTTGGAGCGGAAGCGCAAAGGCAGGGCGGGCAGCTCCTCGGCCCAGATCTCCTGGGCCCGGGCAAAGAGCTGCTTGCGGCGGGCCTCGTCGAACTCGATCACGGCCTGGCTGGTGAGCCGGTCAAACTCCTCGTTGCGCCAGTTGCCGATGTTCTGACCGGCGTAGTTGTTCTCCCGGCTGGGTACCTGGATGGCGCCGGTGTTGAGGTTCCTGTACTGGAAGAGGCTGCCGTCCTCGGCCAGGCTGCTCACCCAGGCGAACATGAAGAAGAGCCACTTGCCCTCCTCACCCCGCTGGATGAAGTCGTCGGCAAAGACCACGGCGCTGGGGGCGTTGGCCGCCCGGACCGCAATGCCCACCTGGCGCCACTGCTCGATGAAGAGCTGCTGGGTGCGCTCGCGCACGGTATTGCCCGCGGTGGTCACCCAGTCCAGCTCGAAGCGCACAGTGCGTCCGTCCACGGTGCGCTGCAGGATGCCGTCGGGACCGGGACGCCAGCCCACCTGGGCCAGCAGCTCGCGGGCCCGGGCCGGGTTGTACTCGTACCGGCGCACGTTGGGGTTGAAGAGGGGGTTGGTGGGGGAGACCCAGGTGTGGGCCACGGGCTCGGTGCCGTCGAAGAAGGCCTGTACCCAGGCTTCGCGGTTGATGGCGTGCAGCAGGGCCTGGCGGGTGCGCTTGTCGTCCAGGGTGAGGTCCCGCACGCGCTGAACGTTGGTGAACTTGTTGATGTCGATGTGCTCCCAGATGGCCCCCGGCACCGCCCAAATCTCGAAGCGCCCTGGGGCCCGGCTCACGAGCTGGCGGCTTCTGGCCTGGTCGGCGGTGATGCCCACCGTGGAGGTGGCGTCAATACCCCCGCCTAGGATGGCCACCAGGAGCGAGTTGGTGTTCTGGATAATGCGGTAGACCACCCGCTGGACGTACTTGTCGGCCCCACCTTGGGGAACGATGGCGGTGAAGTTGGGGTTGCGCACCAGCTCGATGGTGCTGTTGGGGATCCAGCGCTGCACCCGGAAGGGACCCGAGTAGACCATCCGCCCGGCGTTGATGGCCTGGTTGGAGCTGAACTGCTGGAAGAAGTTGCGGTAGAGCTCGTTCAGCCGCTGGGCATCGCGATCAGGGTTCAGGGGAGCGGCCGCAGCCTTGACCTTCTCCCACTCGGGGCGCATGATGTGGGCCGGCGCGTAGCCGATGGGCGAGCCGTAGGTGTCGTAGTAGTAGGCCGGCTCAAAGATCACCGTCATGTTCTGCCGGTCGCGCACCCTGAGGTTGACCCGCTCCCAGTAGTCGGGGTTGGTCACGGGCATCCCCTTGGCCTTGCCCACCTCGAAGTAGAAGGCGAAGTCGTCGGTGGTGAGGGGAGCCCCGTCCGACCAGCGCAGGTTGGGCTTCAGGGTGATGTCGATCTCCAGCCGGCGCTTGCCGCCGCCGACATCGGTTACCCGGATGCGGCGGTTCGCCAGGGTGGGCACCTCGGTGGCGAGCACTGCCTCGTTTTCGGCCCGCAGGTTTTGCACGATCAGGGGCGCGAAGAGGTAGTTTTCGATCTCCACCTTGATGGACTGGTTGGAGATCACGTTGAGGAAGTCACCCCCCAGCACCCGCGGCTCCTGGGACGCGCCGATGACCAGGCTGTTGTCGGCAGGCCCGGCCAGCGCAGCCCCTGTGGCTAGGGTTAGACCCAGTGCAAGAATTTTGCTTAGACGACCCATCAAGCCTCCTTTTGGGCCCTGCTGAGCAGAGCCGTGTTGCTGTGGCGTTTTGCCGCCCCTATTATAGCCAGCCCGACTTCGGCGTCAAACTGAGGGGAATTTCAGTGAGCGAGGACGGCACCCTGGTTTTTGGGCACCTGCTCGCAAAGTAAAAGGGCCATCCGCCAAAAGGTGGATGGCCTCCCCTCGAGGGCTTAAGCTAGCCGCCGCAGCCGCCCCCCTCAGGGCTTCTACCGTCGGTGCGGAAGGAGTGGCCGCAGCCGCAAGAGGAGGTGGCGTTGGGGTTGTTTACGCTGAAGCCCCCGCCCATCAGGTTCTCCACCCAGTCCACCTGCGAGCCCTTGAGCAGGGGAAGGGACATCCGGTCCACCACCAGCCGTACCCCGTGCATCTCCACGGTGGTGTCGCCTTCCAGCTCCCGCTCATCCACGGCCATGCCGTACTGGTAGCCGCTGCAGCCCCCCGACTTCACGAAGACCCGAATGGCCGCGTGGGGTTTGTTGTACCGCGCCAAAATCTCCTTGGCCCGCTCGGCGGCCAGCGGGGTGATGGAGATTACCGCTTCCTGCACCACAGCTATCCTCCCACCCTAGAGGTTAGCACGCCCGTCCGGGCCAAACGTAAGCAAGGGCACCGGGGTTAGGATGGTCGTTATGGATATCGCCAAGGCCCAGCAAGCGTTGAGGGAGGCTCGGCTGCCAGGTTGGCTGCTCTACAGCTTCCAGGGCAGCAACCCGCTGGCCCTGGAGGCGCTGGGGTTGGAGGGGCAGGCCCTGAGCCGGCGGCTGGCCTACCTGATTCCTGCCCAGGGGGAGCCGGTGCTGATCGTGCACGCCATTGAGCAGGGCTACTTCGCCCATCTGCCCGGTCGGCGGGTGGTGTTTTCGCGCTGGGAGCAGTTTGTGGAGGCCCTAAGGACCCACGTGGCCCCGCTTGGGCGGGTGGCGATGGAGTACCACCCCGGGGGGGGAATCCCCTACCTATCGCGGGTGGATGGGGGGACGCTCGAGCTTTTGCGGGGGATGGGGCTGGAGGTGGTCTCCTCGGCGGAGCTCTGGCTGCAGTTCCAGGCCTGGCGGGGGGCCGACTTGGCCGCCCACCACCAGGCTGTGGCAGGGATTGAGGAGGCCTTGGCCCGCGCGATGGCCTTTGTGCGGTCCCGCCTGGATGCCCCGCCCAGCGAACTGGAGGTGCAGGCCGAGATTGTGAAGGTGTTTGAGGCCCGGGGGCTGGTCTTCGACCATCCGCCCATGGTGGCCTTCGGACCCAACGCGGCCAACCCCCACCACAGGACGGGGGCCGACCGCTTGGCGCCGGGCCAGGTGATGCTGGTGGACCTGTGGTGCAGGGTGCCCGGCGGGCCCTATGCCGATGTGACCTGGGCGGCGGGCTGGGCGGTGCCGGAGGCGGTGCACCGGGCCTTCCAGGCGGTGCGGGCTGCGCGGGACGCGGCTTTGGCCCACTGCCGCCAAGCCTACGCCGAAGGCCGATACCCCAGGGGTTTTGAGCTGGACCGGGTGGCCCGGGGCGTTCTCGAGGCCGCAGGCTGGGGAGAGCATATCCTGCACCGCACCGGCCACCACCTGGGCTTCGCCACCCCCCACGGCAACGGCACCCACCTGGACGACCTGGAGACCCACGACACCCGGCCCCTCATCCCGGGCCTGGCCTTCACCATTGAACCCGGGGTGTACCCGGGGCCCTTTGGCCTGCGCAGCGAGATCAACGTCTACCTGCACCCTGAAGGCCCCGAGGTGACCACGCCGGTGCAGGAAGAAATCGAGCTCCTCTAGGGCCAGCTTCCCCCCAGGGCTGCCCAGGCCTGGAGCATATCGGGGGGTACCGGAGCGGTGAAGTGCAGGTACTTGCCCGTGCGGGGGTGCTGGAAGCGCAGCTCGTAGGCGTGCAGGGCCTGCCGGGGGATGAGGGGCGAGGGCTTGCCGTAAAGCGCGTCCCCCAGGATGGGGGCCTGCAGGTGCTTCAGGTGCACCCGGATCTGGTGGGTGCGCCCGGTGTGCAGGATGGCCGAGACCAGGGCGTGGCCCTTGGCCACCGCGAGCACCTCGAACTCGCTTTGCGCGGGGCGGGCGGCTATCCCGCCCACATGCATGCGCGTGCGGTCCACCGGGTGGCGGCCGATGGGGGCGGAGAGCAGCCCCTCCCTGGGCACCCCTACCGTGAGGGCCAGGTAGCGCTTGTACACCTTCCGCCCGGCGAAAGCCTCGGCCAGCCGGCGATGGGCGGCCTCGTGCCGGGCCACCACCATCACCCCGCTGGTCTCCTTGTCGAGCCGGTGCACGATGCCAGGGCGGACGAACTCGGGCCGCTCGGCGCTCTCGGCAGAGAGCCCCCAGCGGGCCAGCAGGGCGTTGACCAGGGTGCCCGAGTAAATCCCGGGGGCTGGGTGGGTGATCATCCCAGCGGGCTTGTTGAGCACGAGCAGGTCCTCGTCCTCGTAGAAAACCTCGAGCGGAAAGTCTTCCGGGGCCACCAAGAGGGGGGTGGGCGGGGGTGGGTCGGCCTCGACCAGCTCGCCTTTGAGCTTGAAGGCGGCCCGGGTGACCACCTGGCCGTTGACCCGCACCCGGCCGGCGGCGATCCATTCCTGGGCCTTGGCCCGCGAGATCTGGGCCTCGTGGGCCAGGGCCTGGTCGAGGCGCACACCGCTTGCAAAGAAGCGCACCATTCAGATGCGGCGGAAGAGCAGGGTGGCGTTCATACCCCCGAAGGCGAAGGAGTTGGAGAGGGCGTACTCCACCTTCTGCTCGCGGGGGGTGTGGGGGATGTAGTCCAGGTCGAGCTCGGGGTCGGGGTCGTCGAGGTTGATGGTGGGGGGCAGGATGCCCGAGGCCAGCGCCTGCACGGTGGCTATCGCCTCGATGGCCCCAGCCGCGCCCAGAAGGTGGCCGATCATGCTCTTGGTAGAGGAGACGGCGAGCTTGTAGGCGTGCGGGCCAAAGACCTGCTTGATGGCCAGGGTCTCGGCCCTATCGCCAATGGGGGTGGAGGTGCCGTGGGCGTTGATGTAGCCCACCTGTTCGGGGGCCACCTTGGCGTCCTTGAGCGCAGCCCGCATGGCCAGCGCAGCGCCCTTGCCCTCGGGGTGGGGTTCGGTGATGTGGTGGGCGTCGCAGCTTCGGCCGAACCCCACCACCTCGGCGTAGATTTTGGCCCCCCGGGCCCTGGCCCGCTCATACTCTTCCAGCACCAGCACCGCAGCTCCCTCGGCCAGCACAAAGCCATCGCGGCTCTTGCTAAAAGGGCGGCTGGCCTTTTCGGGCTCGTGGTTGCGGGTGGAGAGGGCCCGCATGACCCCGAAGCTCCCGATGGCCATTTCGGCCACCGAGGCCTCGGTGCCCCCTGTGAGCATGACGTCGGCCTCGCCGAGCTGGATGACCCGGAAGGCGTTGCCAATGGCGTCGGAGCCGGTGGCGCAGGCGGTGACCACGGTGGAGGAGGGCCCCATCAGGCCGTACTTCATGGCGAGCTGGGCTGAGGCCATGTTGGCGATCATCATGGGGATGAAAAAGGGGGAGAGGCGGGTGCCCCCTTTTTCGAAGAGGACGCGGCTTTGCTCCTGCCAGGTGATCATGCCGCCGATGCCGGTGCCCACTAGGGTGCCGATGCGGGTGGGGTCTTCCCTGCTTAGCTCGAGCCCAGCGTCCTCCAGCGCAAGCTGCCCGGCAATCAGGGCGAGCTGGGTGAAGCGGTCGAGTCTTCTGAGTTCGCGTCTCTCGATGTACTCCTCGGGGTTGACGTCCACCTCCCCGGCGATCTGCACGGGGTAGTTGGAGGCGTCGAACTGGGTGATACGCCGGATGCCCGACTTGCCCTCGAGCTGGGCTTTGTGAAAGGCCTCGGCCCCGATGCCGTTTGGGGCTACCGGACCAATGCCCGTAACGACCACGCGACGCATGAGGGCTATTATAGACCCTTAGCCCGGGCCTGCAGCGCACCCCCCAGGATGGTGAGGGCGATGCCCAGCATCAAAAGCACGTCCCCCGGGCTTATCACGTTGGCGTAGCCGAGGAGGCGCACCGGGATGGTATCGGCCAGAAAGCCTAGGCGGCTCGACCCATCCATGAGGGTGTGGACCGCGTCGTAGCGGGATTCCAGCTTGGGAATCCGGGCCTCGAGGCCGGCCTCGTGTAGCGCTACGGGGTCTACCGGCATGTGCCCTCCGTTGGCAAAGATGACCAGCGCGTTGGAGGCCAGCCCCAGCGCTGCTGGCCAGAGCCCCCACAGGTGGCGGTTATGCCAAAGCCCAAAACCCACCAGCCCCACCACCAGGGCCTTGGC
Source organism: Meiothermus sp. QL-1 (assembly GCF_003351145.1). Lineage (NCBI taxonomy): Bacteria > Thermotogati > Deinococcota > Deinococci > Thermales > Thermaceae > Meiothermus > Meiothermus sp. QL-1. Next base: position 358,910 of record NZ_QQSV01000002.1, read on the forward strand.
CAGCGGTCCGGCCAGCTCGGGTGGGAACAGGCCCCGGGCGGTGCCCAAGGCCAGTCCCCCCTCCAGCAGCGCCGCCGCTACGAACGCCCAGGCGTGGTGGAGTTCGATGCGGGCCAGGTGGCGGAGGCGGGCGCCGAAGGCGAGGGCAAGGGCAATGCCGGCAACTGCACTGGCAAGGTAGAGCGTCGTAGGAACACCTCCCGGTCCTTCCAGATGGGGTCCTCGAGCCAGGCTTGCTGGAAGACCCGCACCAGTTTGGGGTCGAACTGCCGACCTGCCAACATGATAATCTCGTTCAGCGCTGCCTCGGGGGATTTGGCCGGGCTGTAGGGGCGCCCGGCGGTCATGGCCTCGTAGGCGTCGGCCAGGGCCACGATGCGGGCCCAAAGCGGAATCTCCTCACCCCGCTTGCCCATGGGGTAGCCGGTGCCATCCCAGCGTTCGTGGTGGTGCAAAATAACCTCCTGCACCGCCCTAGGCAGCCGGGGCACCAGGGGCCTTAGCACCTCGAGGCCCTTTTGCGGGTGGCTTTGGATGAGCTTGAACTCCTCGGGGCTGAGCCGGCCGGGCTTGAGCAGCACCGCATCGGGGATCGCCACCTTGCCGATGTCGTGCAGGCGGGCGGCATAGGCGATGCGCTTGACCTCCTCTTCGTCGAAGCCCAGCTTCTTGGCCAGGCTCTCGGTGATGGCGGCCACCCGCTCGGCGTGCTGGCGGGTGAAGGGGTCTTTGGCGTCCAGGGCAGCCACCATGAGCTCGATGGTGCCGTTGAAGGACTCCTCCAGCCTGACCTTTTCGTCCCAGTAGTAGCGGGAGAAGTACAGGAGGAGCATGATGAGGAGCACCGTGAACCCGCCCCACCCCAGTATGAGGGGCGTCCGGTAGGCCTCGGCCAGCAACAGGCCGATGGGGGCCTGGAGCAGGTAGCTGGTCCGAAGCCAGCTAAAGTTTTCGAACCAGACCTTTCGCAGGCTGAGCCCGCTGGAAAGGTGAATCACATAGGTGACGGCCGACATGTTCACCAGGAAGTAGGCCAGGGAAGCGGCCCCGATTCCTACGAGGTCGGTGAGGTGAGGGGGGAGGCTGCTGGACAACTGGACCTGCGACCAGACCAGCGCCGCAACGCCGGTGGACAGGGCGGCCTGGACCCGGTTGAAGAGGTCCTTGTACCAGGGGTAGCCTACCTTACCGAAGTTTTTGTCGAAACTGGAGAGGAAGACCAGCAGGGGAGCAAGCCAGGGGGGAAAGTAGACGACGGCCGCTAGCGCGACTATAAAAGTGTGCGAAACCCTGGCACTCAGGGGAAGTTTTACGCTCGTGCGCTTGGAGATAAGGATTAGAACCGCCCAAACAGCTAGGTCCCAAAGGGTGTAGCTCCCCGCCCTGGGGTTCTCGATGTTTAGAAGAGCAGTTTGAATAGCGGCGCAGCTCAGGAAAAGGCCCAGGATATAGTAGCCTACCCTGGGTGGTGGGAGGGCGACCGGTTTCCCCACAGGTAGAGTCTATATGCCATAAAAAAAAGCAAGGGTGCAGCCATCACTGCTGCACCTGCAGTCGTGTTATAGACTCACTCCCACTCTACGCCAGCGCCAGCCGCCATAGCCAGAGCAATCAAAGAGGCGATAAGGGCGAGCACTTTGAGAGCCGTCTTCTTCATATTTCCCTCCCGAGCGGTTTGGAAGCGTTTTTTTGCCAACTTCCAACCTTGGGCGAATAATAAACCGGGCAACCCCTTGGGTCAAGTCACAAGGGGAAAGTTGCGCCCGGTTCAAAGAGTGCCAGGCTTACAACTTGCTGCACCCCTACCCCTTGGGGTAGGACAGACCCAGTTTAAAAACCGCCGGATTAGGGGGGCGTGATTTTTTCACTAGAAAATGAACAGGGGCGTTACGGCAGGGGAACGTGGTAGGTGTCGGGGCCCAGGGTTACCTCGAGCCAGCAGCCCTCGAGGCTCGTCACAATCAGCGAGAACCGCTCTCCAAGGGCCACTTCCTGTTCCTGGCGAGGCCTGCCAGGTCCGCTCAGCTCGACCCTGGCAAGGGTGGGCTTGTGTTCGCCTTTGCAGAGGATTTGCCCCGTCAGGCTTTTTTGCTCCCCCTCCTCAAAGCTGAGGTCCAGATAGCAGTCGGCCAGTTGGTAGAGCCGGCACCACCTCACCGTTTTCATCTTCTCAGGTGGGTTCCTCTTCTCCATAACAAGAATCGCCTGCTTTTGCATACGCCCCGTTTGCCAACTTTACGCCAATTCTAGGTCGGCCAGGGGTGCGAATACCAGGATTACAGGGCGGGCCAGGCCAGCACCTCCTGGCCCACTTGAAGGTCGTAGAACACCAGAGCATCGGTGGAGAGCAGGAGCCTGGGGCCCAGGTTGGGCCTGGCTTCTGCCGGCAGGCGAAGGGTGCGCTGCTTGCTTTGCACCTCGAGCTGGGTGAAAGGGCCGTAGTAGCTGCGCCAAGCTTGCAGAAGCTGGGTGTCCACGCGTGCGCGCGTCGAGCCCTCCATGAGCCCCACCGCCAGGCGGGCTGGACGAGGGGCGCGGGGGGTGATGCGCACCAGCCCCAGCCGGGCCAGTCGGTTGAGGCGGGGTTGAACCAGGGTGTTGGGCAGGCCGGTTTGGGCCAGCAGGTCGAAGAGGCTGACGGGTTTGCGCAGGTGCTGCAGCAGCTCGAGCTCCTCGGGGGAGAGAATGGTCGAGGTGGGCTGCTGGGCAACGGCCTCGAGCTGGTCGAAGGGGCCCAGCTCGATCTGCGCTTCCAGGAAGCGAAGGGCCTCGAGCAGATAGCTCTCAAGGGACCCTTCCAAGCTGGTCTGCGGGGCCCGCTCACCGGGCAGGTAGCGGAAACGGCCTTCCTTGAGGGAGAGGATCTGGAACAAACCCTCGCGCCCCACCTTGCCCCGGTACTGGGCGTGCACCGGCTGCCCCCGCTCTAGGTAAACCTCGCCCCCGGGCACCCGGAAGGTCCCGGTCTGGCGGGCCTGGGCCAGGAGCTGCAGGATCTCGGTGGGTCCCAGCAGATCGAAGGTTCCCTCCACACTCTAAAGCATACAGCGGTGTAAACTGCAACCATGCGCGTAGCGCGGCGGTGGGGCATGGTGGCCTGTTTTCTGTGGGGTCCAGAGCGCCCATCGCTGGCCCGCTTTGCGGCTCGAGCCCTGTTCCGCCCCTGCGAGACCAGGGTGCGGGAGCTTCGCCTGGATATTCCCTACTACCCCGTGCGGGCTGGAGAGGGGTATATCTTGATGCCCAAGGATGCCTACTTCGAGGCGGTGGAAGAGCTGCTAAAGCTGTGAGCGTTTCCCAAATTGTGAACACCCGTACAGGTCTTGAGCCCTTCGCCCAGACCTGCTAGGTTGGGCCTGGGTTGTGTTGCGCTTGCTTGGCCTGGGCCTCCTTTTGGTGCTGGTGGCCTGCCAGCGCGGTGCCACCTTGCCGCCCAACAGCGGGTACTGGTCCGATGCCCGCTTCTGGGCCAGTTTGGGCCTGGAGAAACCGAGGGCAGGCCAGGAGGTGGTCATTCCAGCCGGCAGCAGGGTGATTCTGGACGAGGACCCCCCACCCCTTGGAGGAATCACCGTTTTGGGGGAACTCGAGTTCGCTCGCAAAGACTTGAGCCTGCGCGTGGGCTACCTGATGGTGCACGGCCCTGGAGTGCTTCGGATTGGCTCCGAGGCGCAGCCCTTCACCCATCGGGCCACCATCACGCTGACGGGAGTCCCCAGCGAGGCGGATGTGCACTTGGGCATGGGCACCAAGTTTCTGGGGGCCATGATGGGTGGGCGGCTCGAGATTATCGGGGAAGACCGGGTCCCCTGGACCCGGCTGGCCGAGACCGCCCCAGCGGGCAGCACCCAGATTCGCCTCGCCCAGCCGGTGGACTGGCGGGTGGGGGAGCAGATTGTGATCGCCTCGACTGCCTTAGACCCTCACCAGGCCGAGGTGCGCACCATCCGCGCGGTGGACGGCACCCTGGTCACGCTGGATGCACCGCTGACCTACGCACACTTTGGTCAGCTTCAGAGCTTCGAGGGGCGGGTGCTGGACGAGCGGGCTGAGGTGGGCCTGCTTTCGCGCAACATCGTGATTCAGGGGGACGAGAACTGGATGGGAGGGTTTGGCGGGCACGTGATGGTGATGGGCTCCCACCCCGACCGGCGCGAGACCAACCCCGCCCTGCGCAGCCAGGCCCGCATTCGGGGCGTGGAGTTCCGCCGGCTGGGCCAGTTCAACCGTATCGCCCGCTACCCCTTCCACTGGCACTACAACGGGGACTCGAGGGGCGACTACCTGGAGAACTCCAGCTTCCACAGCAACTTCCAGCGAGGCATTGTGGTGCACGGCACCGATAACGTGCGGGTCAGGAACAACGTTCTTTATAGCACCGTGGGCCACAGCATCGTGACCGAGGACGGCAGCGAGCAGGGCAACCGTTTTGAGGGCAATCTGGTGGTGCTCACCCGGGCTTTCCCCTACCTCCCCGACAACGATTTGCAAGAAGCGCAGAACGACCATAAGGCCGCCTCGTTTTGGATTAAGGGGCCTTCCAACGCCTTTGTGGGCAATGTGGCAGCTGGGGGCGAGTTCACCGCCTTCTGGTTCGACAACGTGGGGGCCGTGGACCCCCAGCGCTTTGAGTTCCGCGACAACACGGTGCACTCCTACCTGCTGGGCAAGGCCATTGGCGCCCCGGGCAACGTGGGCGATTTGGGGGCCATCTGGATTACGGGCGACCGGGCGGCTCCTCGCTTTCACGGGCCCTTCGTGCTGGAGCGGCTTACCATCTACAAGACCCGTGCGGCCCTCTGGGCCAACCCGGCAGGCGACCCGGGGGGGGAGGTCTGGCTCGAGGTGCGCGACTCTGTGCTGGCCGATAACAGCGTGGCCACGGGGAGCCACGGCCTGCGCGACTCGCTGGTTGTCGGGAGGAGCGCCAACCCGGATGCCGAGGGGGAGGTCGGGCGGTTTGGGGTGCAGGAGTACGGGGGGGCCACGCTGCTTCGGAATGTGACCTTCGTCAACTTCCCTCCGGGCACCAGCGCCCTGGCCACCCGCAACTGCTTCCGTGAAGGCCCCAGCATGGAGGTAGAGGGAATTCGCCTGGTCAACGCGCAGTTTGTCTTGTGCAGCGGCAACAGCGACCTGGCCATTGTAGACCGCGACGGCAGCCTGGGCGGCCAGCCGAGCACCCTGGTGTCGGCGGCCTACGGCGCCCGGGCCATGTATACCCAGGCCTGCACCCTGCACGCCTCGGCCAACGCCCGGGTCTGCCCGGGGGTTTGGAACTACCTCAACCTGTTTTTGGAGACCGACCGCTTTTACCGCAGTTACAGCGGGATGGCCCCTGACCTGGTGCGGACCGACGGGGTGCGCCAGAATGGCAGCGACGTAACCAACCCGCCTTTTTACTGGACCCTCATCGAGGGGCAGACCTATACCTTGGACACCGACCTGGCCCAGTGGCAGTACCTCCGGCTGCGGTTGTATCCCAAGCACAAGAACCACGACGGCAGCCCTCGAGGGGCGGTGGTGGTCCTGCCCACCAGCCTTCAGGCCTTTGCGGTGTACCGCTGCGCTTTGGAGGGGCAGCGTCCTGGAAGGCAGTGCGAGGGCAAGACCCTGCTCCAACCCCTAGGGAGCCGGCTCGAGCTGGAGGCCTCCGTTCAGCCGGCCTACTTCTACGATCAAGCGGGGCGCATCTACCTCAAACTCCTGGCCAACACCAATAGCTCGCTGCTGGTGGAGCGCTAAAAAAGCCCCCCCAAGGGGGGGCTTGGAGGCAGGCCTTTGCTACTGCCTGGCGGCCGGCGGGGCGAACTGGATCACCCGCAGCACCTCGCCGGGGTACTTGGCCTCCTTAAGACCGATTACGTAGTAGTCGGAGAGCTTGCGGTCGCCCTTGCTGTCGAACTCAATCCGGCCGGTGAGGCCGTCCATCCTCACCTCGCGCACAGCACGGGCCACCTGTTCGCGGGTGGGCTTGCGGCCGTTGTTGGCCTTGATGGCCGCCTCGATGGCGTTCAGGATCACGTTGGCCGCGTCGAAGGCGTAGACCGCGTAGGCCTCGGGGTCCTTGCCGAATTTGGCCTTGTAGCGGCGAGCGAACTCAGCCGCCTTGGGCAGGGTGCTGATGGGGCCTGCGGTGGTGGTGTAGACCACCCCTTTGGCCGCGCTGCCGGCAATTCTCACCAGGTCGGAGGAGTCCAGACCGTCCCCGCCCATGAAGGTGGCGGTGATGCCCCGTTCGCGCATTTGCTTGACCAGCACCCCACCCTTGTCGTAGATGCCCCCGTAGTAGACCAGGTCGGGGCGCTGGGCCCGCATCTGAAGGATGAGGGGCTGGAAGTTGGAGGCCTCTTCGGTGCCCACCAGAGCCACCACCTGGGCGCCCAGCTCGCGGGCCCGGGCAGCGAAGGCCTCGGCCAGGCCCTGGCCGTAGGGGGTCTTGTCGTGGATTACAAAGAGGCGCTGCTTGCGGAGCACCCGCACGGCATACTCAGCCCCCACCGGGCCCTGCACATCGTCGCGGCCGCAGATGCGGTTGACGTTCAGGTAGCCCCGGTCGGTGACCCGGGGGTTGGTGTTGGCCGGGGAGACCATGACCAGGTTGGTGTCCTTGTAGATCTCCGAGGCCGGGATGGCCACGCCCGAGTTCAGGTGGCCCACGATGCCCAGGAGGTCGGGGTCGTTGACGATGCGCCGGGCTACCGCCACGCCCACATCAGGGGAGGCCTGGTCGTCCTGAGGGGCGAACTGGAGCTGGAAGCCGAGCTGCTGGAAGCGGGCCTGGGCATCCTCAATGGCCATCTGGGCCCCCTGGGCGATGGCCGTGCCCAGGGCCGACTGGGGCCCCGAGAGGGGCGAGACCGAGGCGATCTTGATGACGTTCGACTGGGCGCTGGCCATGCCCAAGGCCAAAGCGCCTAGCGCCAGGACTGCGAGCTTTCTCATACCACTCCTCCTTTGGCTAGCCAGGTACGGCTGGCCCATTCTACCTAAACCCTCGGGCGTCAATCCAGGGGGTGTAGGTTGGTTCAGCCCAGCCAGTACTGAGACTACACCATTTGGCCCCAGGTGCAATAGCCCTAGGGTTGGTCCTCCAACCGCCAGATGCGCCCCTCCAGGAGGTGGACCGCATAGACCTCCCCCTGTTCGTCCTCGCCGAAGGAGGCGACCCCCATGCTGGGGAAGCTGGCCTCGGTCCTGCGGGACCAGGTGCTGCCCACCCGGCGCAGGCTCCACAGGTGGGTGCCGAAGAAATCAGTGAAGAAGTAGCGGCCCTGCATCCGGGGAAAGCGGCTGCCCCGGTAGACATACCCCCCCACCACCGAGCGGCCCTCGGCCTGGGTGTAGGCGTGGACCGGGGGGGTCAGGCTGCTGTGGTGGCAGCCTGGGGGGGTGGCGTTATCGTTGCAGCGGGTGCCCTCCATGATTCGCCAGCCGTAGTTGAGCCCCTTGCCGCCTCGAGGACCCAGATTCACCTCCTCCATGGCGCTTTGGCCCACGTCCCCCAGCCAAAGGTCGCCCGTGGCCCGGTCGAAGCTGGCCCGCCAGGGGTTCCTCAGGCCGTAGGCCCAGACCTCCGAAACCCGGTTGCCCAGGCTGGGGTTGTCGGGGGGGATGCGGTAGTTGCGTCCGCCCTCGCTCGTGCTCACGTCGATCCGCACCACCTTGCCCAAGAGGTGGCGGTTGCCGCTTTGGGCCTCCAGCCGCTGGGCGAAGTTCTCCGGGTCGCCCCCCGAGCCGCCGTCGCCCAAGGGGATGTAGAGCAGACCATCGGGACCAAACCCCAGCCAGCCGGCATTGTGGTTGGCGTAGGGTTGGTCCACCAAGAGCACCACCTGCTCCGAGCTGGGGTCGGCCACCTTGGTGCTGCGGTTCATGGTGTAGCGGGCGATTACGGTGTCGCCCGCGGTGTTGGTGTAGTTGACGTAGAAATAGCCGTTGTTGCGGTAGTCGGGGTGAAAGGCCAGGCCCAAAAGGCCCTGTTCACCCCCTTTGGAGACCTTGTCCGAGATGTCCAGCACCGGTTGGGCCCGGAGGCTGCCCGCCTGGATGAGCCGGATGCGCCCGCTCTTCTCCACCACGTAGAGGTCGCCGCTGCCGTCCTTGGCGTGGGTCAGGTAGAGGGGCTGGTTCAGGCCCGAGGCCACCTGCACCAGCCGAATCTGGGGTTCGCCGGTGGGCAGCGGATTTCCGGGCGGGGTGGGGTTTGAGGGGTTGAGGGCAGCCTCTTGGCAGCCCACCAGGGCAAGCAGGAGCAGGGTGAAGTGACGCATAAAACCTCGTCCCTACGCTACCCCCCAGGCCCTAAGGGCCGGCTTAAAAAGTTCTCAAGGACAGTAAAGCCTGGCTGGATGGAGCATAGAATCGAGGTATGCACCTTTTCCCGCATCCCTACCTCCCCCTACAGGCCTCCGAGGGGGCGGTGCGCCGGGGGCGGGCCATGCAGGGGTATTTGCTCGAGCTTCACCGGGTGCTGGAGTCCTATGCACCGGTTCCTAGGGTGCACCTGCTGGTGCTGGACGAGGCCGACTGGAAAACCCGCACCCGGCACCCCTTTGGTTTTCCTTTTCAGCGCACCAGCCTGCGCGCGGGGCTGTACGTCTTCTGGCCAGCCCGCTACCCGGAGCGCCTGGTCTGGCGTCTGCGCGAGGCGCTGCTCCCGGTGGTGAGGCGGCTCGGGCCGCTGCCGGGCCCGGTGGAGGAGCTTCTCGACCTCAACCTGGGCCACGAGTACGCCCACGCGGTGGCGGTGGCCTGGCGGTGGCGCACCCGGGTGAGGTGGGTGGACGAGTTCCTGGCCAACTACCTCTACCTTCTGGCTTTGTCCCGAGCCCTGCCCGAGCTGTACCTTACGGTCCAAAGGTGGGGCTGCTGGCTGGCCGCGCTGAGGCCCAAGGAGCCCAGCCTGGGCAGCTATGAGCGCAAGCCCAAGGGTCTGGAGGACCAGCTTTGGTTTCAGGGGCAGTTTACTGCTCAGGCCGCGCGGCTGGTGGAGGAGCGGGGGGATGGGCTGCTTAGGGGGTTGCTCGAGGCTGCCCCCTTGCGCAGGGCCACGGTGCACCGGGTGTTGCTGGGCCTCGAGCCTGGTCTGCGGGACTGGTTTGCTATCTTTGCTCCCAAACAGGAGACTTTGTGCTAAACTACCCGGGGTCTGGCGGGCTTTGGGCCAGACAAGGAGGTTATCAAGATGAAGAAAATTTTTGCTTTGCTGGTAGTTGCGATGTTGAGCGGGGCTTTGGCCCAGGGCCGGGTGTTCGGTGAGGTGGCGACCGGCAACCTGAACATGGTGCCCAACTTCTCTTTGGGTGTGAGCGCCCGTGCCGGGGCCGAGGATGTCCTGGGCCCGCTGGCCCTGCGGGGTGGGTTTACCCTGAATACCAGCAGTGGGGGCACCACCTTCGGGCTTGGTGCGGACGCCCTCTTCTTCCTGCGCGGCGTGAGCCCCACCTTCTACTTTGGCGGCGGGCTGGGGTTGCAGTCGGCGGGCAACAACACCACCTTCAGCCTGGGCTTCCCGGTGGGCGTGGAGCTGCCGGTGACCCGCGACTTCAACTTCATCGCCGAGCTGCAGCCTGTGCTGAACTTCACGGGGGGACAGAGCCAGTTCACCCTGGCTTTGCAGGTGGGCCCACGCCTCTACTTCCGCTAAGCTGACCCAGGCTTTTCGGGGGCCTTCGGGCCCCCGGTTTTACTCGTAGCGCAGGGCCTCGATGGGGTCGAGGGCGGCGGCCCTCGAGGCAGGCCAGACCCCGAAGAAAAGCCCCACCAGGGCGCTTACCGTAAGGGCCAGCAGGAGGGTGCCGGGGCTCAGGATGAAAACCCTGAAGAAAGGCACGGTGGCGGTGATGGCGAGGAGGAGCAAAGCGGCCAGGGCCACCCCCAGAAGCCCTCCCAACAGGGTGAGCACCACCGCCTCGATTAAGAACTGCTGGCGGATCTGGCTCGAGGTGGCCCCCAGGGCCTTGCGCAGGCCTATTTCGCGGGTGCGCTCGGTGACCGAGACCAGCATGATGTTCATGATGCCAATACCCCCCACCAGGAGCGAGAGCCCCGCAATCCCTCCCAAAAGGGCCTGCAGGATGCGGGTGATGGAGCGCAGGGTGTCCTGGAAGCTTTCGGTGGAGGTCACCTGGTAGCGGCCCTTGCCGTAGCGGGCCTCGAAAAGGCGCTGCACCTGTTGCTTGACCCGGGTTGCATCGGCCCCCTTCCTGAGCGAAAGGACCACAAAGGCGTACTCCCCCCGCCGCGCGCTGGGGGAGGTGTTCCAGATGAGGGGGATGGGGGCGAAAACGGTGGCGGTGGCCCCCAGGCCGCCAAAGATGCCCCCGGGGGGCTCCAGCACCCCCACCACGGTGAGCTCGAGCCGGCCCCCGTCGGGGTAGAAGAGGCGCACCACCTGGCCCACCGCCTCGCGCCCGGGAAAAAGCTCCCTGGCCGCCCGGTCCGAGAGTACCGCCACCGCTAGACCGCCCCGGGCCTCCTGTTCGGTGAAGTAGCGCCCCCTGGCAACTCGGTTGGTGGGGTCAAGGCGGGGGAGGTCGCCGGGGGTGCCCTGGAGCGAGATGGAACGGCGCTCGCCGGGGCGCACTTCGTACTGCAGGCTGCCGAAAAGCTGGGGGATGACCTCCACCGGCAGGGAGGCCAGCGCCCGTAGGTCCTCCTCGCGGATGGGGGCGGTGCTGAAGTCGTGCCCTTCGTTGAAGTTGGGCTGAACGAAGACCGAGCGCCCCGCGATGGACTCCAGGTCCTGGGTGATGCCGGCGGAGGCCATCTGGCCCAGCGAGACCATGGCCGTCACGGCGAAGACCCCGATCACGATTCCTAAAAGGGCCAGGAAACTCCGCAGTTTGTTGACCCAGAGCGACTCGAAGGCCATGCGGAAGTTCTCCAGTGGGCTCACGCGCTGCCTCCTTCGACCCTTCCATCCCGCAGCCGCACGATGCGCTGGGCGTAGGCGGCCACCTCGGGCTCGTGGGTGACCACCACGATGGTCTTACCCTGGCGGTGCAGGGCGGTGAAAAGGGCCAGGATCTCCTCGGCCGAACGGGAGTCGAGGTTGCCGGTGGGCTCGTCGGCCAAAAGCAGGTCGGGCTCCTGCACCAAGGCCCGGGCGATGGCCACCCGCTGCTTCTGCCCGCCCGAGAGCTCGGCCGGCAGGTGGTCGAGCCGGTCGCCCAGCCCCACCGCCTCCAGGGCGGCCCGGGCCCGCCGGAGCCGCTCGGCGGGGGGCAGGCCGCGGTAGACCAGGGGCAGCGCCACGTTGTGCAAAGCGGTGAGGCGGGGCAGCAGGAAGAAAGCCTGGAATACAAACCCCACCCGCCGGTTGCGGATGCGGGCCCTTTGGGCCTCGGAGAGCCCCTGCACCGCCTCGCCGCCCAGCCAGTAGGCGCCCTCGGTGGGGGTGTCCAGCAGCCCCATGATGTGCATCAGGGTGGACTTGCCCGAGCCCGAGGGCCCCATCAGGGCCACGAACTCCCCTGCGCGAATGGTCAGGTCCACCCCCGCCAGGGCCTGCACCTCCACCGTCCGGGCTCCGCTGCCGGAGCGGTAGACCTTGGTGATGCCCCGCATGAGCACCACCGGGGTCATGGCCGCGCCTCCCGGTAGCTGACCTGGGTGCCCTCCTGGAGGGTTTCCGGTGGCAGCGAGACCAACAGGCTTGCTTCCTCGAGGCCCTCCACCGCGGCCCGGGTCAGGTTGCGGGCCCGGAGGACCACCGGCGTCTTGCGCACCCGGCGGCTCGGCTCATCGACTACCCAGGCGTAGTAGCGCCCTCCCTCCTCCACCAGGGCCTCGAGCGGTACCTGCAGGGCGTCTTCCAGGCGTAAGGTGGTGATGCGGGCGGTGACGGTTAGGCCGGGGCGGGCCAGGGCTTCGGCCTTGGCTTCAGTAAAGCGGATGAAGACGGGCAGCACCGCGCTGCCCCCGCTGCCGGCCACCTCGGCCTGGACGCCCAGGCGCTCGACCTGGCCCAGAAGGGGCTCCCCGGGGAGGGCGTCCAGCTCGAGCAGCACCGGCTGGCCGGGCTCTATCCCGGGGGTCTCGGCCTCGGCCAGGCGGGCCCGCACCCTGAGGCTGCCATCCTCCACCAGCCGAATAGGGCCGCTGCCGGGGGCGGTGCTCTCCACCCCTGCCAGGTAGCCCACGCTAGCGATGGTGCCCTCCACCGGGGCTTTTAGCTGGGCCTGGGCCAGCATGCGCTCTAGCCCTGCGATCTCGCTTTGGCGGGCCCGAATCTGGGCTTCCAGCTCGCGCCTCGCGCCCGTGTGGCCCTGGGCCAGGCTGGTGCGCTGGGCCTCCAGGTCGGCCACCTGCCGCCGGAGCCGCTCTACCTCGTTCGGGGCCACCCCGCCCACAGCCAGGAGTTCAATGGCAGTCCGCAGGTTGCGCCGCGCCTCGGCGAGCTGGTTCTCCAGCCGGGTGCGGTTGGCGGCGTACTCGGCTGCTATGGCCCGCTGCCTGGCCTGCAGGGCCAGCAGCGCGGCCTGGGCGGCTTGGAGCTGGGCCTCCTCGTTTTGGGTTTCCAGTACCGCTAGAATCTCTCCCGCCCTCACCCTGGCCCCTTCCCTTGCCCGCACCTCGGCCACCCGGCCTGGCCGGGGGAAGCTCAGGGTGTAGACCCGGGCCTCCACCACCCCGGTGGCCCTCACCTCCCGCACGAACACGCCCCGTTCGGCCCGCACCACGTTCACGTTCTGAACCACCGGCTGGGGCCGCAGCAGGCCAAAAGCGGTGAGGCCCAGCGATAGGGCCAGGGCCAACCATCCCACCCAGCGCCGCATGCCCTAGACCCACCCCAGGCTCCACAGGCTGAGGCCGAGTGAAGCCACGCCCAGAACCCCTACCGCCAGCAGGGCCCGTTGGGGGGCCAGGACCCGCAGCCCTGCCCAAACGATGCCCAGCGACCAGGCCAGCCCCAGAAAGCCCAGCCCCTGCTGCAGCCGGGTGAAGGGGGCCTGGGCCACGGTCCGCTGCAGCTCGCGCTGCCAGGCCTGGAGGGCCTCAGGGTCGGTCAGGGGAGGGGGCGGCAGTTCGGGGGGAAGGGGCAGGAGCGCCGCCAGCGGCAGCAGGAAAAGCCCCAGCAGGACCCCTGGAGCGCTGGCCCAGCCGTAGACCTCCCAGGCCCGGCTATCGGGTCCGGCCAGCAGGCGGATAATGAGCCCTCCCAGTCCAAATAAGACGATGCCCCCCACCACCCCCCCCAGGAGCCCCAGCCCAAGCTGGAGGGCGAAACCGCCAAGGGGAGAGGGGAGCAGGCGCAGGCTCAGCGCGCTGCCGGCCGAGGCCAGGACGCTGGCGGCGAGCACGATAAGGAAGGGGGCCGTCAGCTCGGGCTTGCGCGCCGAGAGAGCCCGAAAGAACTGCGCCGGCCTTATGAGCACCTCCCACATACCAGACCTCCTCCCTTCCAGTCTGCCCCAGTCTTTGGTCTGGCGGTAGGGCGTCATGGGGTAACCTGGGCGTATGAAGGCGCTGGCCCTCATTGCCCACGACGGCAAGAAGACCGACATGGTAGCCTTCGCCATGAAGCACAAGGCCCTCTTAATCCGCTTCCCCCTGGTGGCCACCGGCACCACCGGGCGAATTCTGCAAGAGAAGGTGGGGCTGGAGGTCACCCGGATGCTTTCGGGGCCTTTGGGGGGCGACCAGCAGATTGGGGCCATGGTGGCCGAGGAGAAGGTGCGGGCGGTGATCTTTCTGCGCGACCCGTTGGAAGCCCAGCCCCACGAGCCTGACGTGCAGGCCTTGATGCGCGTCTGCGACGTGCACAACGTTCCCCTGGCCACCAACCTGGCCGCAGCGGAGGCGGTGCTGGCCTGGCTCGAGCGCGAGCCCTGCGGATAGTGTCAGGATACCCTAATATTAGGAAAGTTGAGTGCTATAGTAGCAAGTAGCTATGACGCCGGTTGAGTGGATCCGTCGAATGGTAGAGGCCAACCGGGAGGCCCTGCAACAGATGCCCTTCCCGCCTGGCCTGGCAGAGTACGTAGAGGAGCTGGTGCAAAGCGGCCAAACCGAGCAGATAATCGCCATGATGAAGATGAGTTTTCTCCTAGGGCTGCAGCAAGGGGCCAGGGAAGAGCCGCCGTTGCCGCCCCGGGCGCGCATCCAGGCCTGAGCGTAACCGAGCCGCGTTAAGGGCCCGTGGTCTCGCAGTAAAGCGGGGCGCGGGCCTTAACGTTGGGGCCTGCCCTGCCCAGGGGAGGCGGCTGGGGCGGTTCACGGGGGGGTTACGGGGAGGGGGTGAGGATGAAAAGTGTCTGGCCGGGGGTTGATTGAGTTTGCCGATGCCTTCTCCCAGGAGCTGCGCCCGGGAGAGGTGATCGGCAGCCAGAGCGACAGCGGGGCGGTGCGGCTGGGCATGGACGCGGAGGCCTGCTTGTCGGTGGAGGGCGGGGCCTTGCGCATAGCCCCCGCCAGCCTGCCCGGCTGGGGCCGCCAGGGCCTGGCGTATGGGCCCCTGCCCCATAGGCCCGGGCTGGCGCTGGGGGTGTTTTTGCTTCCCGGCCACCTCAACGCCCAGTCGGCCGATGGAACCCTACGCGAGAGTCTAGCGGTGGGGTTTTTTGAAAGCCTGCTGCCTCCCAATCCCCTCGAGGCCGGGCCGGCCTTCGTGGTGCAGGCCCACCCTGAGGCCCACGGGCGGCTGTGTGCGGCCAAGCGCCGGGGGCTGCACCCTTTGCTTTGGGGTTTGCCCGCGCTGCCCCTCTATCTTCTGCTCGTGCTGCGCGAGCGGGGGGTGGTTTTTTACGCCGGGGCCCTGGAGGCAGGCCGCCACCTGCCGGCCCTGCCCCTCCTCCGTCCTTTGGCCGTCGAACCCTACGCACCGCCGGCCCAGAGGCTTTATGCGGGGATTTTCCAGGCCGTGGCTGGGGAGCAGGGCTACCAGGCCGACACCCGGGTGTATGGGGTGCGGGCGGCCCTCTGGCCTGAGGGGGCGGGCTGGGGCACCGCTTTGGCGGCCGATCCACAGCCCCAGCTTGGAAGGCGGGCGGCCCGGGGAGGGGTCTGGCGCTTGGAGACGGCGGGAATGGTGCTCTACCCTGAAGCGCCCGGGGGGCTCCTGCACGTGCGCCTGCTCCCCCCAGCAGTCCTGCGCTGGCGCTACCTGGACCCCGAGCACCACCTGGCCCTGGAGCTCACCGGGCGGGAGGCGCGCCTGCGGCTGCGGTACGGCTCGCAGAGCCTTGTGCTGGCGGCGGGGCCCGATGAAGGCGAGCCCACAGCCCCTCGCTGGGTGCAGGTGCTGGACGACGGGCGATACCTGGGAATCAGCCTGGACGGGCGTCCGCTTTTTCCCGAGCCTCTGTTGGAGCCCCGCCTGGCCGAGGCGCACGGGGTGGGGCTGGTGGGGCAGGGGGCCGACCTCGAGGTGCACCCCCGGGAGATACGCCTGCCGCCCTGGCTCGAGCCGGCCCGCCCGGCGCTGCCCAGGGGCGACCGGGTGGTCCTGGACCCCCGCCTCGACCAGCCCAGCGAAGCGCTGCTCCTATTCTGGGAGCCCACCCTGGGCCCAGGCCGCTTGGAGCCGGCCGAAGGAGGGGTGCGCCTGGAGGGGTCGGGGCGCACTTTCTACACGGTTCCCTGGGCTGTGGCGTGGGCCGATTTGGAGGCCGAGATCCTGCCCGCCCCGCGTTGCCGGGCCGGGGTGGGCTTCTGGCAGGATGCCGGGCACCACCTGGTGGTGGCCCTGGAGCTGGGGGAGGGGATGAGCCGGCTGGCGGCGCACCTCCGTTTTGCCGGCTACGAGGACCCCCGCCGGGCGGTCTGGGTCGGGCTGCCCGGGCTCGAGTCCCAAAGGCCCTTCCGCCTGCGGGTGGTGCTCGACGGCGAGCGGTTTTTGGCTTATCTAGACGACGAGCCGGTGCTCTACCGGGCCCTGCAGGACATCTACCCTGGGGCCGAGCGGCTGGAGACGAGGCGGGTGGGGCTGGCCCTGAGCGGCTACGGCGAGGACAGGGGGAGCATTTTCCGCTCCTGGAAGGCCCGCCGGTAACTAGGCCGGCTCGGCGAGCATCCCCTCCCCCGGGCGTAGGATGTGGGGGTAGGGCAGGGCGACGACCATCCTTCCTCCCCCCTCCAGGTACTCGGCCAGCTCGGCGGGGGTCTCCCCGGGTGCTTCGTGCAGCAAAAGCAGGTAGTCGGGCGGGTTTTCGAGGAGCCGGTGCGGTGGGTGGATGGGGATGTGCACCCCGGCCAGGTAGCGGCCCCGCTGGCGGGGGTCGGGGTCTACCAGGAACTCCACCAGCTCAGGGCCCAGCCCAGCGTAGTTGAACAGGGCGGCGCTCTCCGGGTTGGCCCCATACGCCGCGACCCGGCGGCCCCTGGCCCGCAGCTCGGCCAGCAGGGTCAGCAGGGCCTCGCGCAGGGCCGCCACCTGGGAGGCGAACTCAAGGTAATACCCCGTCTGGTCGAGGCCCAGCCGCTCCTCGCTTTCCAGGTAGACCCCGGCCTGGGCGAAAAGGGCGCCCCGGCCCAGGTGGTAGCGGAGCGCCAGGGGCCCACAGGGCGCCACCTGCCTGATCTCCAGGCCATGGGGCCGGGCCAGGCTGCGCAGGGTCTTCAGCGTGAAGTAGTTTTGCTGCCCGTAGCTGAAGTGGGTAAACCGACGGGCCTCGAGGAGGTAGGGCAGGTAGGGGAGCTCGAGCACAGCCTGGCCCCCTTCTGCCAGGACCCTGGCCAGTGCTTCCAGGAAGCGGCTGGGGTTGTGGCTGTAGGCCAGCAGGTGGCCGGCCAGCACCCAGTCGGCCTGGAAGTCCCCGAGCCTTTGGGCCACCTCCCGATCGAAGCGGGCCCGTTCGGTGGGGATACCCTGGGCCAAAGCGGCCTGGCTGCGTTCGGGGTGGGGCTCCAGATAGAGGAGCTGCGCTCCTTGCTGCCCGAGCTGGCGCAGAAGCCTGAGCGGCATGCCCTCCAGGGCCAGGACCCGCTTCTTTGGCCCCAGCAGCCCTGTCAGCTCCCGCCAGGTTGAAAAGCTGGCGGGGGCCTCGATGGTTTCCTGCGGTTCGCCAAGCCGCTGGACCAGGCCGCAGCGCGGGCAGAAGCCCATATCGAGCCGCTGCCTTTGGGTCTTGGAAAGCTGGTCGAGGGAGAGTGAGCTGCTGGTGGGGAGCTGGCCCAGGCTCAGGAAGCCGAGCACCTCCCTCGAGCCACATGCGCGACAGGTCCTGCCCATCCTTCTGTGGCTAAGGTTAGGCGCCGGGGCGTAATCCTCGCGTTATGGTGTGTTTTAGCCTGGGAGCCCCCAGCGCGTGGGAGGGGTTAAAGGTTTTGGGGGTCGGGACAGCATGCACAACGCGCAGGTAACACGAAGCATAACGGTGCCCGGCGTTTGTGGCCTTGCTCCAGGTGGCCGCTCCTTTCTGGCCTAGGCTAGGGAAGCATGGAGGAGCGCCACGACTACATCATCGTGGGGGCGGGGGCAGCGGGGCTGAGTCTGGCCTACCACCTGGTGGAAGCGGGGGTAGAGGGGCGGGTCTTGTTGCTCGAGCGGGCCCCCAAGACCGCCAACGACCGCACCTGGTGCTTCTGGGAGGCGGAAGAAGGCCCCTTCGAGGCCGTGGTCGCACGGCGCTGGCACCACCTATGGTTCTACGGCCAAAGGGGTGCCCAGCGACTTTCCATTGCCCCTTATGCCTACAAGATGATCCGGGCGCGGGACTTCTACGCCTTCATGGAGCGTTGGTTGGCCGGGCGTTCTGGGGTGCTCCTCCGTTACGGCGAGGTCGAAGCGATGGGTGAGGATGGGGAGGGGCCCTGGGTGGTGCAGGAGGGCAGGCGCTACCGGGGCCGCTGGGTCTTTACCAGCCTCTACCACCCTCCTTCCAAGAACCCCCGCTACCACTACCTGCTGCAGCACTTCAAGGGTTGGGTGGTGCGCACCCCAACGCCGGCCTTCGACCCTGAAGCCGCCACCTTCATGGACTTTCGCCTGGAGCAGCGCGATGCGGTACGCTTTGGCTATGTTCTGCCCTTTGACGCTCGCACTGCCCTGGTAGAGTACACCCTGTTTTCACCCGCCTTGCTTCCCCCCGAGGCCTATGACCAGGGCCTGCGGGGGTACCTGGAGGGGGTGCTGGGGCTTGGGCGCTATGAGGTGCTGGAGACCGAGTTTGGGGTGATTCCCATGACCGATGCCCCCTTTCCCCGTCGGCTGAGCCCCCACATCCTGCAGATCGGCACCGCCGGGGGGCAGACCAAGGCCTCGACCGGCTACACCTTTCAGCGCATCCAGGCCCACTCCCGCCGCATAGCCCAGGCCCTGCGGCGAACCGGCCGGCCCTTTTACCCCGAGCCCCGCTGGCGTCGGCATGCGTTTATGGACAGTGTTCTGCTCCACGTGCTGGAGCGGGGGTACTGCCCGGGGGTGCGGGTTTTCAGCGAGCTTTTTTGCCGCAACCCCCCTGCACGGGTGCTGCGCTTCTTGGACGAGAAGACGGGCTGGCTCGAGGACTTACGGGTGATGAGCAGCGTGCCTCTTCCCGCCTTTGCCCGGGCCACCCTGGGGGTGCTTTGGCGGCGCTGGGGGGGTGGGTAGCGTGGCGCTGGGCGTTCTGCTGGCCTTTTTGCTGGCGCTCTGGGGGCCTCCCAGGCCCCAGGCGGCCGGCCCCCCCTGGCTGCGCGGCCTGGGGGCTGGGCTGGGGTTGGGGCTGGCGCTCGGGGGGGCAGCCTTGCTGGTGGGAGGGGAGGGGCTGGGGGCCGCATTGGCCGTAGGGGGGGTGGGCCTGGCCCTGCTTTGGGCCTGGGGTGCGGACCTGCTTTGGGGGGTGCGGGGTCCCATTCTGCGGGTAGCGTTGCTGGCCGGGTTGTTGGGGGGAGGCCTGGGCTTCGCCCTGGGCGGGGGTGGGCTGGCCTGGGTTTGGGCGGGGGTGGTGGGCCTGCTGGTGGCCCAAGCCCGCTGGATGTTGGCCTTGCCCGAGGCCTGGGCCCGCCTGCGGCTTTGGCGTCTGGAGGCCTGGGCGGTGCTTTTGGTGCTGGCAGGGCTGGTGCGGGTGCCGGTACCCCTTTGGCCCGAGGGTTTTCCCTGGCTGGCCCTGGCGCAGATGCTGCTGCTATGCCTCGCCGCGCTGGCCTGGGGCCTCAGGTATGCGGGCGTGCGGGTTCTAGGGGCGGGGGCCCTGGTCTTCGCCCTGGGCCTGGGGGTAGAGGTAATCGGCAGCCGGACAGGCCTTCCCTTCGGGAGCTACACCTATGAGGGGGCCCCGGGGCCCCGCCTGCTCGGGGTGCCCCTTATTGTGCCCATGGGCTGGTTCGCCCTGGGGCTCTCGGCCCACCTGCTGGCCGGCGGGCGGCCCGGGCGGGCCGGGCTTTTGCTGGTGGCCTGGGACCTGGGCCTGGAGGCTTTGATGACCGCCCAGGGCTACTGGCGCTGGTACGACCCCCACCCCCTTTGGTACGGGGCGCCCCTGCAGAACTACCTGGCCTGGTTCGGGGTGGGGTATAGCATCTCCTGGCTTTACGGGCGTCTTTTGCCTGGTTTGAGGGAGGGGTTTGGGTGGGCCTACCGGCTCGAGGCCCTGTTTCTCCCGGTGGGTCTGGCCCTCATGGGCTTCTGGCCGGCGGCGCTGGCCTCGGGCCTGGCCATGAACGCCCTGGCGGCCTGGGGAGGTGTGCGTGGAAGATAGGGCTCTGCGTCCGAGGGATAGGCTGCTGCGACAGGCTTTTCACCTGCTCTCCCAGCACAGCCTGCGACGGGGGCTGCGGGGGGTCTGGCTGCGGGGAGAGTTGCCGCAGGGGGCCTGCGTGCTGGCCAGCAACCACCATTCCTGGTGGGATAGCTACCTGCTGCCGGTTCTGCTTTGGCGGGCAGGCCGGCCCTTCCGGGTCTTGCTGAGCGAGAAGCGCCTGAGCGAGTTCGCCTTTTTCCGCCGGCTCGAGACCGTCTCGGCGGCCCATCCCCGGGGGGCCCTCAGGGCTTTGTTGAGGGGCGAGGCGCTGGTGATCTTTCCTGAAGGGGAGCTGAGGCCCCCAGGGCCGCCGGGGGCTTTGCGGGAAGGGGCGGTCTGGCTGGCCCGGCGGGCCGGGGTGCCGCTGGTGCCGGTGGCCTCGAGGGTGGTGCTGCGGGGCCACGAGTTCCCCGAGGCCTACGTGGTGCTGGGCGAACCCTTGCTCCCCGACCTGGCCGCACTTCACCAGCGGCTTTCCTACCTGCTGGAGCAGCTTGACGCCGAGGTGCGCCGGGCCCCAGCAGAGGAGCCCCTGCCGGGCTTTACCCTGGCCCTTCCCGGGCGCCAGAGCACCCACGAGCGCATGGCCCGCTGGGGGGCCTGGCTGGGCCGGCTGGTGGGCCGATAGGCGATGCTCGAGCCCCTTCTTTGCGCAGCTCTGGCCTGGCTGGGCCTGAAGCTCTGGGTCTTGGGGTTGAACGCCTTCCTCTTCCCGGTGCTGAGGCCCAAAAGGCCCCCGGAACCCACCCCCACGGTCTCGCTGCTGGTGCCGGCGCGCAACGAGGCCGAAAACCTGGCCCAGCTCCTGCCCGGTCTCCTGCAGCAGCAGGTCCAGGAGATTCTCGTGCTGGACGACCAGTCCACCGATGCCACCGCCGAGGTGGTGCGGGCTTTTGGCCGGCTGGATGCCCGGGTGCGGCTCATTCCCGGCCAGCCCAAGCCGGAAGGGTGGGTGGGCAAGGCCTGGGCCTGCCACCAGCTAGCCCTGGCGGCGCGGGGGGAGGTGCTCATCTTCACCGACGCCGATGTGCGCTGGTGCGAGGGTGGGGTGGCCGCGGTGCTGGCGCAGATGGAGGGTGCGGGGCTGCTCTCGGTCTACCCGCGCCAGCTCACCCAAACCCTGCCCGAGCGGGTTCTGCTGCCCCTCATCGATGCTGTGCTCCTTAGCTATCTGCCCTACCCCCTGCTGCGCACCCCTTTTCCCTCCGCTGCGGCGGCCAACGGCCAGGTGATGGCCTTTCGGCGCGGGGCCTACTGGGCCGCCGGGGGGCACCAGGGGGTGCGGGGGGAGGTGCTGGAGGACGTGTGGCTGGCGAGGCGGGCCAAGGCCGCAGGGGTGCGGTTGGCGCTGGCCTTGGGGGGGCGGCTGATTGCGGTGCGGATGTACCGCAGCTACGCGGAGATTATCGAGGGGCTGGGCAAGAACCTCATCGAGTTCCACGCCCGAAGCCGCCTGCTGCTGCTCCTCTCCTACCTGGCCCACCTGCTGGTCTATACCCTGTGCTGGCCGCTGGCCCTCTGGGATGCCGGCTGGCTGTGGGTAGGGGGAATGGGCCTGCTCGAGCGGGCCCTCGTGGGCCTCAAGACGGGCCGGCCCCTTTGGGAGTGTCTGCTGGTGCCGTTGGCCCCCCTTCTGAGCACCCCCATCTACCTGCGCTCGGCCCGCAGGCGTTATACCTGGAAAGGGCGGGAGTACGTGCGATGAGGGCAGTGGTCGTGGGGGCAGGTCTGGCAGGGCTGGCGGCGGCTTTGCGCCTGCGCAAGGCGGGCCTGGAGGTGGTGGTGGTGGAGCAGCTTGAAGGCCCCGGGGGCAAGGCGGCGGGCTGGGAGGGGGTGCCCACCGGCCCCACCGTCCTCACCCTGCCCGAGGTGCCCCAGCGCATCCTGGCCGAGTTTGGTCAGGGCCTGGAGGACCTGAGGCCGGTCTCCCCCCTCACCCACTACCGCTGGCCGGATGGCCGGAGTTTCGCCCCTGAGCTTTCGCTGGAGCCCACCCTAGCGCAGCTCTCCCGGGAAGAGGCCCAAAGCTACCGCCGCCTGCTGGCCGAGGCCCGAACCCTTTTCGAGGGCCTTAGGGAGACTTTTATCTTTGGCCCTCCACCCTCGGCCGCCGCCCTTCTTCGCTACGGGTTGCGCGCAGGGTGGAGGGCCCGCCCTTTGGGCTCGCTGCGGCGGCTGGTGGAGGCGGGGCCCTACCTCACCCCCTTTTTCCTCCGCTTCGCCACCTACATGGGGGCCAACCCCTACCGGGCCCCGGCGGTGCTCCACAACATCGCCTGGGTCGAGCTGGGGCTTGGGGTGTACCACCTGCCGGGTGGGGTGCGGGGTCTGGTGGAGCGGCTCTACCGCCTGGCCCTGGCCCAGGGGGTGAGCTTTCTCTTCGAGCAGCGGGTTTTGCGGGCGCGGGTGGGCCCGGGGCGGGTGGAGCTTTTGGAGACCACCGCCGGCTGCCTCGAGGCCGACCTCTACATCTCCGCCGCCGACCGGCACCACACCCTCTCGTGGCTGGGGCGGCCCTTGCCCCGCTATGCCCTGGGGGTCTCCGGCTTTGCCGTTTTGATGCGGCTCAAAGAGCCCGAGCCGCTGGCCCACCGGGTCTACTTTTCCTCCGACTACCGGGCCGAGTGGCGGGAGATCGAGGAGGGGCGCTGGCCCCAGGAGCCCACCCTTTACCTTCATACCGACGGGGAGGCCGCCTTTTTGCTGGTCAACGCGCCGAGCCTGCCAGAGGCCGGAGGGGTGCCGGAGGCCCGGCCCTACGCCCAGCACCTGCTGCAAAAGCTCCAAGCGCTGCACCCCCTGCCGGTGGCCGAGTGGCGGGCGCTGAGCCCTTCGGACTACAGCCTCACCAGCTACCGGGGGGCCCTCTACGGCCGGGCGCCCCACGGGCTTTGGGCGGCCCTGCGGCCGGGCTGGGGGGTGCCGGGGCTGCGCAACCTGGCCCAGGTGGGGGGCACGGTCCACCCGGGGGGTGGGGTGCCGCTGGCCCTCCTCTCGGGCTGGAACGGGGCCGGTTGGCTTTTAGGGAGGATGCATGGGGGCTAGGTTGCCCGAGCCCCGGGGTTACCCGGGTCCCTGGGGCCACCTGCCCCGCTGGGCGGGGGAGCCGCTGGCGCTGCTGGAGGAGGGGGCCCGGCTGGGGCCGCTTTTCCGCCTCCGACTGGGGTGGAGGGTGCTGGTGGGGTACAGCCCTGCCTGGAACCAGCGCCTGCTCACCGACCTGGAGACCTTCCACTCCAAAGGCAGTTTCGCTGCCCTAAGCCCCTACCTCAATGGGGGCATCATCACCACCGATGCGCCCTTGCACAAACCCCGGCGGCAGGCGCTCAACCCGCACTTTCATGCCCGGGCCTTGGCCCACCTGGAGAATCGTCTTTGCTCGGCTTTGGAGGCCATACGGCCCCAGGGCGCCTTTGAGGCCTGCGGCTGGGCTTCCCGGGTGGCCCAGGTGAGCCTGAACCAGGTCTACTTCGAGGGCCAGTTTCCAACCGGACTGCTCGCCCGGTTCCTTTCCCCCCTCAAGCAGCCCTTTCCCTCTCCCTTCTGGCCCCGGCCGCGGCTTTTCGCCCGGGTGCGGCGGCAGGTCGAGGCCCTGCAGCAAGCGGGGTGGGGTTTGGCCGCCCATCTTCCGCTGGAGGAGGTGCTGGTGGGCCTGGCCGCCGGCTACGACACCACCGCCCACACCCTGGCCTGGGCCCTCTGGCACGCGGCGCAGCACCCTGCCTGGCACACCCCCGAGGGGGTGCCCTTGCTGATTAAGGAGACGCTGCGCCTTTATCCGCCGGGTTTCATCGGCAGCCGCCGGGTGGCCCGGGGCTTTGCCTGGGCGGGGCACTGGGTGCCGCGCGGGACCCGGGTGCTCTACAGCCCCTACCTGACCCACCGCCACCCCGACCTCTGGCCAGACCCCCTCGCCTTTCGCCCGGAGCGCTTTACCGGGCGGATTCCAGCCTGGGGGTATCTGCCCTTTGGCGGGGGTGAGCGCATCTGCTTGGGGATGCACCTGGCCCAGATGGTACTCCGGCTGGCCCTGGGCCTCTTTCCCCGCCTGAGGCCCCTTCAGGGCGACCCCCGGCCCCGGCCCGGCCTGACCCTGGCCCCCCGGGGGCCCCTCTGGCTTCAGACCTGAGGGGGCGGCTCGTCCACCGGCACCGGCCGGCCCTGATCGTCCACCGCCACGTAGGTCAGGTTGCCCTTGGTGGCGAGCACCTTGGGCTCGCGCAGGTTTTCCCGGTAGACCTCGACCTCGACCGTCAGCGAGGTGCGGCCCACCCGCACCACGTGCGCCACCACCTCGAGCAGGTCCCCCACCTTGATGGGCACCTCGAAGACCACCTCCCCTACCCGCACGGTCACGCAGCGCTTCCGGGCTCTTCGGACGGCCGCGTACGAGCCCACCTTGTCCATGAGGCCCAGCACGAAGCCGCCGAAAGCGTTGCCGCCAGGGTTGGCGTGCTCGGGAAAGACCAACTCCAGGGTACGTGCCTCGCTCATGGGCCAAAGCCTACCAGGTATACTCTTGGACGGCTATTCCTAGCCTGAAGCGAGGAGGTTTGTGTGCCCTTCAAAAACGCCTACCGTCCCCCGGGGGAGGCCAGCTTGTGGGAGAGTTTTCTGCGCCGCCTCGAGGCCACCCTCAAAGTGGCCCAGATCCACCCCGCCACCATCCAGTACCTGACCCACCCCAAGCGCATCGTGGGGGTCTCGCTGCCGGTGGTGATGGACGATGGCAGCGTGCGCAACTTCACGGGCTACCGGGTCATTCACAACATCGCCCGAGGCCCGGCGTTGGGGGGGGTGCGCTACCACCCCGAGGTGAGCCTGGGCCAGACCTGCGGGATGGCCGCCTGGATGACCCTCAAGGCGGCGGTCTACGGCCTGCCCTTTGGGGGCTCGGCCGGGGGGGTGGCGGTGGAGCCGCAGCGGCTTTCCCGGCGCGAGCTCGAGCGGCTTTCGCGCCGCTATGTGACCGAGCTCATCGAGCTTTTAGGCCCCGACGAGGACGTGCTGGCCCCCGATGTGGGCACCAACGAGGCCATCATGGCCTGGTTCCAGGACACCTTCACCATGACCCGCGGCCAGACCATCCTGAGCGCCGTGACCGGCAAGCCCCCCATGCTGGGGGGGGTGGCGGTGCGGGACGAGGGGGGCGGGCAGGGGCTGGTTTACGTCCTCTCCGACCTGGCCCGCTTCCACGGCTGGCCGCTGGAAGGGGCCACGCTGGCGGTCCAGGGCTTTGGCCAGGTGGGCGGGGCGGTGGCCCGCTATGCGGTGAAGGAGGGCCTTAGGGTGGTGGCGGTCTCCACCAGCCGGGGCGGGGTCTACAACCCCGAGGGCCTGGACATAGCCGCGCTGGAAGCCTACTACCAGCAGCAGGGCAGCCTGGTGGGCTTTCCCGGGGGGCGCCCCATCGCCAACCTCGAGCTCCTCGGCCTGCCGGTGGACTACCTGGTGCCGGCGGCGCTCGAGGGGGCCATCCACGAGCAGAACGCCCGCCAGGTGCGGGCCCGGGTGGTCATCGAGGGGGCCAACGGGGCCATCACTCCCGAGGCCGAGTACCTGCTCAAGCTAAACGGGGTCTACGTGGTGCCCGATGTGTTGGCCAACGGGGGAGGGCTGGTGCTCTCCTACTTGGAGTGGGTGCAGGACCTCTCCATGCTCTTCTTCGAGGAGGGCGAGGTGCAGCAGCGCCTGCGCGACTTCATCCACCAAAGCCTCCGGGCGGTGCTCGAGCGGGCCCGGCCCCTCGGGGGCGACCTCCGGGCCGGGGCCTATGCCCTGGCAGTAGAGCGCATCAACGAGGCCACCCGCCTGCGCGGGGTGTATCCGTGAGGAGTGAGCCGATGAAATCAGAACCCCTTTCCTATCTGTGCGACGAGAATATGGGCCCCTGGGAGATTTACCTGGCCCAGGTGGACCGGGTGACCCCCTATCTGGGCAAGCTGGCTTTCTGGGTGGAGGACCTGAAGCGCCCCAAGCGCATTTTGGTGGTGGACGTACCGGTGCAGCTCGACGACGGCTCGGTGGCCCACTTCGAGGGGTACCGGGTGCACCACAACACCTTCCGCGGCCCGGCCAAAGGAGGGGTGCGCTACCACCAGGACGTGACCCTGGCCGAGGTGATGGCGCTGGCCGCTTGGATGACCATCAAGAACGCTGCGGTAGGGCTGCCCTATGGTGGGGGGAAGGGCGGGGTGCGGGTGGACCCGCGCAAGCTCTCCCCTGGGGAGCTGGAGCGCCTTACCCGGCGTTATACTTCGGAGATCGGCATCCTGATCGGCCCCGATAAGGATATCCCAGCCCCCGACCTTGGCACCGGAGCCCGCGAGATGGCCTGGATGATGGACACCTACTCCATGAACGTGGGCCGCACCGCCCCAGGGGTGGTGACCGGCAAGCCCATCGCGGTGGGGGGTTCGCTGGGCCGCCAGGACGCCACCGGGCGAGGGGTCTTCGTCACCGCCGCGGCGGCGGCTGAGAAGATTGGGCTGCCCCTGGAAGGCAGCCGGGTGGTGGTGCAGGGGTTTGGCAACGTTGGCAACGCTGCGGCGCGCATTTTCCACGACCACGGGGCGCGGGTGGTGGCGGTGGCCGATGTGACCGGGGCCATCCGCAACGATGGGGGCATAGACCCCTACGACCTCCTCGGCTATGTGCGCCAGATGGGGGGGGTTCGGGGTTACCCCAAGGCCGAGGCTATCCCCCCAGCCGAGCTCTTCGCCACGCCCTGCGAGTTCCTCATACCAGCGGCTTTGGAAAAGCAAATCACCGAGGCCAACGCCTGGAAAATCCAGGCCCGCATCATCGCCGAGGGGGCCAACGGCCCCACCACCCCCGCCGCCGACGACATCCTGGCTGAGCGGGGCATCGTGGTGGTGCCCGATGTGATCGCCAACGCGGGGGGGGTCACGGTGAGCTACTTCGAGTGGGTGCAGGACTTCAACAGCTTCTTCTGGAGCGAGGAGGAGATCAACGCCCGGCTCGAGCGCCTGATGCGCCAGGCCTTTGAGGCGGTCTGGCAGGTGGCCCAGGAGAAGAGGGTCACCCTGCGCACCGCGGCCTATATCGTGGCCGCCACCCGGGTGCTGGAGGCCCGGGCCATGCTGGGGCTTTACCCCTAGTATGCTAGGGGTGTGACGCTCAGCAGCACCTGGCCCCGCCACGGCAAGGTCACCCTGAAGCCCTTCACCGAGCCCTTGAGCGAGACCGAGTGGCGCCGCTTTTACGAGTGCTTTCGCGACCCCGAGATCGCCGAGTGGAATGGCAGCCGCCCCCTGCGCATGCCCCTTTGGCTCTTCAAGCGGGTGGTGATGGGCGAGGTGGGCCGGGGCGACCGGCTGGGCTTCGGCATCCTGGACGAGCAAGGCGAGTGGTTGGGCACCGTGGAGCTTTACGAGCTGACCCCTAGCGAGGCCACCCTGGGCATCCTGATTGGGGCCAAGGACCGGTGGGGCCAGGGCTACGGCACCGACGCGCTCAAGGCGGTCCTGGCCTATGCCTTCGGCCACATGGGGCTGAAAAGGATCAAGCTCCGCACCTACAAGCACAATCTGCGGGCCCAGCGGGCCTTTTTGAAGGCGGGTTTTCGCTACGTGCAAAAGCCCGCCCAGAGCCCGCCCCGCCTGAGCTTTGGCCTGGGGCCCAGGCTGGAGTTCGTGGCCATGGAGATTACCAAGGAGGAGTGGGAGGGCTTCTAGCCTAGTGGGTTCGCACCTGTTCCCGCCGGGCCAGAGCCTCCAGCTCTTCCCTGGCGCTCGAGGGCGGCAGCGCGCGCAAGGCGGCAACGGCGGCCTCTACCCGCGCCGCGATGGCCGTCTCCACCCGCCGCGCTGCCCCTGAGGCCACTGCCAGCTCGCGCAGACGGGCGATGTCCCCCGGCTCGCGGCCCCGGCGCTTGAGGATGGCCCCCACCTCCTCGGGGTGCTGCTCGAGCAGGTGAAGGGTGATGAGGGTAACCTTGCCCTCGCGCACATCCCCCCCCGCGGGCTTGCCCAACACCTCTGGGCTGCCCATCAGGTCCAGGTAGTCGTCGCGCATCTGGAAGGCCTGGCCGTAGAGCCGCCCGAAACGGGCCAGGGCTTCGCGGTAGGGCAGGGGGGCCTGGCCCAGAACGGCTGCCCCCTCGCAGGCCAGCCGCATCACCGAGGCGGTCTTGCCGTCGATGATGCGCTCGTAGTTTTCCAGCGAGTGCTCGTGCAAAGCAGCCACCTGGAACTGCAGCACCTCGGCCTCTGAAAGCTCCCGGGCCACCTCGGCGAACATGGCCACCAGCTCCATCCGGTTGGTCTGGGCCAGCAGGGCCATCAGGCGAGAGAGTAGGTAGTCCCCCGAGAGGACCGAGACCGCGTTGCCGTACTTGCGGAAGGCTGCCTCCTTGCCCCGCCGGGTCTCGGCATCGTCCACCAGGTCGTCGTGCAGGAGCGAGGCCGAGTGGAGGAGCTCCACCGCCAGGGCCAGCTCCATGGCGTGGGGCACCCCCCCCAGGGCATTGCTGCTCAGGAAGACCAGCCTGGGGCGCACCCGCTTGCCCCCGGCGGTGACCAGGTCTTCCTCGATGAGCCGGATGAACTCCACCTCCGAGTAGACCACCGCTCGAAGCTGCTCCTCGAAGGCGCTGAGGAGGGTGGTGAGGTCGGGGGTGAAGTCCTTGATGCTCATCGGGGGGATTATAGCTGGGAATTGCTCCAAGGAATTGGGTCTAGGGGTTGATGATTACCTGACCGGGCAGGTTTACGACGCGCACGGTGCCATTCAGGCTCTGGGCCACGTAGCCGATGATGGCCAGGGGGCCAGGGTTGCTGCCGAAGGTAAGGGTACGGGTGATCTTGGGGCAGTCGCCGGGGGCAGTAGGGGGAAGGCACTCGGGCACGCTCGCACCGATGGAGGCAGGGGGAGCACCCGAAAAGTTGACCTGCAGAATCATGCCCGAGGGGCTGCCCAGGTAGGGCTGGATTTCAAAGACGATCTCGTAGCCTGAGGAAGTGGGGCCAGCCGAGACAGGGTTGAAGCGCACCGAGGGAATGCCGATGTCGGCGACAAAGTTGCTGCAACCGCCTAGAACAATTGCCAAAACCGGCAGCACGAGTTTTCTCATCCGAGCATCTCCTCTCTCCACCTGGGGTTGAGCGCGAAGAAGGCGAGCCGGCTCAGGCCCGCTAAGAAGTCTACATTTTCCACGGCCACTTCTTTGGGCACCTCCAGCACCACGGGGGCGAAGTTCAGGATGCCCTTGATCCCCGACTCCACCAGCCGGTTGGCCACGGCCTGGGCCGCCTCGGCGGGCACCGCCAGCAGGCCGAACTCGATGCGACGCTCGTGGATAGCCCGCGGCAGGTGTTCCATACCCTCTACGGCCAGGCCGTGGAAGTGGAGGCCCCACTTGGCCGGGTCGTGGTCGAAGAGGCCCCGCAGCTCGAAGATTTCGCTGAAGCCGGGGTAGTCGGCGATGGCCTGGCCCAGCCGGCCCATGCCCACGATGCAGAGCCCCCAGCGGCGGTTGAGGCCCAGGATCTGCCTGAGCTCGCGCCGCAGCACCTGCACGGTGTACCCCACCCCACGGGTGCCGTAGCTGCCGAAGTAGGAGAGGTCCTTGCGCACCTGGAAGGCGGTTACCTGGGCCTCCTCGGCCAGCTGCTCGGAGGAGGTGCGGTGGATGCCGCGGGCCTCGAGCTCTTCCAGGATGCGCAGATAGGTGACCAGGCGGGATATGGCGGCGCTGGGGACTCTAGCCATGAGGGGCTCCTTCCTATCGGACCTCCAGTACCTCAAGCCCCCGGGCCCGCAGGGCGGCCGCGGCGGTGGCGGTGTCCTCGAGGGGACCTACCCGCACCTTCACCAGCCCACCCTCCTCCACCAGCACCACTGGGTAGCCTGCCGCCCGCACGGCCTCAATGACCGGTTGGGCGCTTTCAGGGTTGCGGAAGGCCCCCACCTGCAGGTAGCGCCGGGTCGGGCTGGGCGGAGGGGTGGTGGGAGCCTGGCGGGTGACCCGGGGTCCGTGGTGGCTCAGGGTGCTGGCGACGCTGCGGGCCCGACCCTCGCTGGCGTAGGGCCCTACCCAGACACGGGTGAGGTTCTCGGCCGCCTCGAGGCGGACCGGGTAGCCCTCTGCCCGGAGGCTCTGGGCCAGCCGTGCGGCGTTCTCCGGCTGGCTGAAGGCCCCCACCACCACCCACCAGCTCCCTCCAGCCTCGGCGGCCAGGCTCGGACGGCGGGCCTGGGGTAGGGGAGAGGCGGGAGCCGGGTTGGGGCGGGGGGCAGGGCTTTCAGAGGGGGCGGGCTTCTCGCTCGCCTTAGGGGGAGCGGGCACCGGCTTGGGTGGGGCCTGCGGTACCGGAAGCAGCGTTATGACCGGCTCGCTTTCGCTCTGCGCCGGTGGGGCAGGGTTTTGCGGGGGTGAGGCGGTCTGGGGCTGGGGTGGGGCCTGGGTGGTGGGGGCGAAGGGGTTGACCCCGGTCAGAAAGAGCACGACGCCAATCATGATGAGCGCGACCAGCAGGAAGATCAGCGCGTCAAGCCAGTTGGTGCGAAGCCAGCCCATACTCTAGCGCAACAGCTCGCGGGCGGGGGCATACCCCAGCTCGGCCGAACGTTGCCAGGCCCGGCGGGCCTCGGCGGTGCGCCCCAAGGAGCGCAGGGCCAGGCCCAGGTTGTACCAGGCCACCGGGTTGCGGCCGTCCAGGGCCACGGCCTGGGAAAGCACCCGTTCAGCGTCGGAGTAGCGGCCGGCCGAGTAGAGGGCCGCCCCCAGGTTGGCCGCAGTGGCGGCGCTTGGGGCGAGGCTCTGGGCCCTTTCCAGCGACTGGGCCGCGGCGGCGTAGTCCTTCAGGTTGAACTGGGAGACCCCCAGGAGGAACCAAGCCTCGGCGTTGTCGGGCCTCTGCTGGGTGACCTGGCTGAGGAGCTCCACCGCCTCGCCGTAGCGGCGCAGGGTGTAGGCCGACTTGCCCTGGAGGAAGAGGGCCTCGAACCGCTCGTTCCCTTGGCTCAAGCGGGCGGCCATAGCGGCGAAGCGGCCGGCCTCGGCGGCCTGGCCCAGCCGGTCGTAGGTGGTGGCCAGCCCCAGCAGGATCCGGGGGTCATCGGGGTTTTGTGCGTAGGCGCTTTGGAAAGCCTCCAGCGCGCCGCGGGTGTTGCCCTCGCGCAACCGGGCCACGCCTAGGTTGTACTGGGCAGTCCAGAGCTTGGGGTCTAGGCGCACGGCCTCCTGCAGGGAGGCAAGCTGATCGCGTCCCTGCTGCAGGCTCGACTTCTTGAGCAGGAGCTGGGCCCGCACCGCGTTGTCCTGGGCTGCCTCCAGCCCCCGGTCGATTTCGCGCAAAGCCCGCTGGGGCAGGCCTTGCGCTACGTAGATATCGGCAATTTGGGAGATGACCAGCACGTTGCTGGGGTCGCGGCCCAGAACCTGGTAGAGCAGGGGCAGGGCTTCCAGGGGCTTGCCCGCCCGCACCAGGCTGTCGGCCAGAAGAACAGTCAGGTCGGGGTCGCCGGGTAGCTTCTCCAGCCCTCTGCGGGCTGCGCCGGCGGCGGCCTCGTGCTGCCCCTGGGCGCGCAGGGCCTTGACCTGGCCCACGTAGGCGGGTTTCAGGTCGGTGGGCCCCAGGTTGGCTTTCTCGCCCACCTCTATGGCCTTGCCAAAGGCCTCGGCGGCCTCGGCGGCCTGGCCCTGCCGGTCGCGCACCACCCCCAGGTTGAACCAGCCCTCGAAGCGGCTGGGGTCGAGCACGGTAAGCTGGGTGAACTCGAAGGCCGCCCCCCGCAGGTCGCCCAGGCGGTAGAGGGCCAGCCCCAGCCCGAAGTGGGCGGTGTAGTTGGTGAAATCGCGGGCGATGACCGCTTCGAAGCCCTGCACGGCCTCGTTGAGGCGCCCGGCCTCGAGGGCGGCCTGGGCTTGTTGTAGGGCCTGCTGTACCGCGGATGGGTTTTGCTGCGCCCAGCCCACGGAAAAAACCAGAAGCGCCGCGCACAGGAATTGTTTCATGGCCTCTCCTTCAAGCCAACCATTGGGCCTTATTCTAGCATGTGAAGTCTGCGCACAAGCGACAAATCCGGCTGGGGTCTTGACCTGAGTCCTTTTCCGACCTAATATAGACATTTGCTGCGAGTGCCCGACGCGGGGTGGAGCAGTCTGGTAGCTCGTCGGGCTCATAACCCGAAGGTCATAGGTTCAAATCCTATCCCCGCAACCAGCCTGGGCCCGGTTCGTGCCGGGCCCTTCCTACTTCACCCGCTCGATGCGGCCCAAAGCCTCGGCCGGGGTCCGGGCCCCGATGGTGTAGAGGGCGACGCGGAGCTCGTGGAGGAAAGCCTGAATCCAGGCCACCACCGCCTCGGGGCCCTCCAAAGCGGGCGCCAGCAAGGGGCGGGCCACCGCCACCGCCTGGGCCCCAAGGGCCAGGGCCTTGGCCGCGTCGATGCCGGTGCGGATGCCCCCAGAGGCGATGAGGGGCAGGTGGGGCAGGGTTTCGCGGCACTCCACCAGCGCTTCGGCGGTGGGCAGGCCGAGCTCCACCAGCTCGGGATGGACGATGCGCCCGTGGTGCACCAGCTCTTCCACCCGCGCCCAGCTCGTTCCCCCCGCCCCGGCCACGTCCAGCGCTGCGAGGGGAAGGCCGGCCAGCATCCCGGCCACCTCGCGGCCGATGCCGTGGCCCACCTCCTTCAGCAGCACAGGGAAGGGAAGCTGGGGCAGCAGCCTCTGCAGCTTGGCCACAAGGCCCCGGAAGTCGGTGTCGCCCCCGAGCTGAAGGGCTTCTTGCAGGGGGTTGGCGTGCAGCGCCAGGGCATCGGCCCCCACCAGGGCCACGGCCTCCTCCAGCTCGGCTTTGCCATAACCCCGGTTGAGCTGGGCCAGCCCCAGGTTGCCCACCAGCAGCGCGGTGGGGGC
Source organism: Meiothermus sp. QL-1 (assembly GCF_003351145.1). Lineage (NCBI taxonomy): Bacteria > Thermotogati > Deinococcota > Deinococci > Thermales > Thermaceae > Meiothermus > Meiothermus sp. QL-1. The sequence continues at coordinate 391,463 of NZ_QQSV01000002.1, forward strand.
AAACGCGCGCACCTGGAAGCTGGCGCGGGCCTGGGGACGCTCGAGCATCACCCGTTGGCTGCCCAGCATCATCCCCACCCCCAGGGCCTCGGCGGCCTGGGCCAGGGCCCGGTTGATGCGGGCCCCCTGGGCCTCGCCCCCGGTCATGGCCCCGATCAGGAAGGGGGCCCGGAGGGTCTTGCCCAGGAAGGGGGTGGTGAGGTCTACTTCCTCCAAGGAGAGCTCCGGCAGGGCCCGGTAGCGCAGCCGGTAGCGCTCAAACCCGGTGGTGGTCCGGGTGTACTCGACGGGCTCGGAGAGGCAGACCTCGAGGTGCTTGCGCTTGCGCTTTTGGATGTCAGGGGGTTCCTTCACACCGGGGCGATTCTACCCGGAGGGTGAGGCCCGCTTTTTGTGCTGGGCCACCCTGGTGGGCTATAGTGGCGGGGTATGGTGCTCCTGGTTCCCGAGTCCACCGCACCTGAACATCTCGCAGGGCTGCCCGAAGGGGTGGAGGTGGCCTTTTTCCCCAAGGAGGGTCCCCTTCCGGAAAAGGTCCTGGCGGCCGAGTTCGCGGTGGCCCCCTATGGAGGGGCGCGGCGTTTCCTGGCCGAGCTGCCCCGCCTAGAACGCCTGAGGGTGGTGCAGACCCTGACGGCAGGGGTGGACTGGATCCTGCCCAGGCTGCCCGCGGGCGTGGTGCTTTGCGATGCGGCGGGGGTGCACGATGCGCCGGTGGCGGAGTGGGTTGTGGGTGCCATTCTCTCGGCCTACAAGCACTTCCCCGAGTTTCGCGATGCCCAGCGGGAAGGGCGCTGGGCCTACCGCTGGCTGGAGGACCTCGAGGGGGCCACGGTGCTTTTCCTGGGGTATGGCTCCATCGCCCGGGCCACCGAGGCTCGGCTGGCCCCTTTCGGGGTCTCCTTCCTGCGGGTGGCCCGCACGCCCCGCGAGGGGGTGCACACCCTGGCCGAGCTGGAGGGGCTTTTGCCCCAGGCCGACATCGTGGTCAACCTGCTGCCCCTCACCCCCGAGACCCGTGGGCTGGTGGGGTCTCGCCACTTCGCCTGGATGAAGCCGGGGGCCCTCTTCGTGAACGCCGGGCGGGGCAAGACGGTGGACCCCGGGGCCCTGCTCGAGGCGGTTCAGGCCCAACGGATACGCCTTTGCACCGATGTGACCGAGCCCGAACCCCTGCCCGAAGACCATCCCCTCTGGTCGCTGCCCGGGGTCTTCATTACCCCTCATGTGGCGGGGTCTACCCCTAAGCTCTTCGAGCGGGGCTTCCGGCTGGTGCGGGAGCAGGTGGCCCGCTACTTGCGGGGCGAGCCGCTTTTGAATGTGGTGCAGGAGGGCTACTAGCCGTTAACATCCTGTTCAGAGCGCGTTCACCCTAGGTGTGCTAGGTTCGCTCACGAGGCCAGCCAGAAGAGCGCCCTTTTCCCGGAAAAGTGCACCCTTTTGGCTCCCTCAGAGGGAGGACTTTATGCGGAGCGGGTATATGCTTTTGGCCCTTAGCCTGGCCCTGGGGGGCCTTTTGGCCGGGTGCTCCCCCCAGGCTGCCTGCACCACCCCCATCTGCCTCCGGGCCCACTGGCCCCTGAACGAGGCCGCGGGGGCCACGGGCGTGGCGGACATGGTGACGAACCCCATCCTCAACACCGGCACCCCCAAGCCCGGTGCCGTGGCCGCTTGGCCCAACATGACAGGGCCCATGGCGGTGAGCGGCCAGGTGGCGGGAGGCCTCTACTTCCCCGGGAACGGGGCCACCTGGGTGGAGGTCCCCTCCACCCCGGACCTCAACCTGGGGTATGGGAGCCTCTACCTGGAGGCCTTTGTGGCCCCCGTTCAGTGTGGGGCCGGAGCCTACTACCCCATCCTGGACAAGTGGGGTGGGAGTAACGGCTATACCTTCTACCTGGAGGGCACCGGGCTGGGCCAGGTGCGGGCGGCCTTGCGCCTCGGGGGGAGCATCTTTACCTCCACCCAAAGCTTTACCGCCAACTTTACCCCGCCTTCGGGGGGTATCTGGACCCAGGTGGCGGTGAAGGTGGACGGGGCCAGTGGGGTCTTCTATGTGAATGGGAACCCAGCTGGTACCTTTGCTGCCCCAGGGGGAAGCACCATCAACACCCTGCCCCTCTGGATCGGGGCCCTGCACACCCCTCCGGGCGGGATGGGCCACTGCGAGATCGGGCTGGATGAGGTCAAGATAGGAACCATCAACCCTATCTACAGCGGCCAGTAGGAGGGGAGCATGAAGCGCGCCCCTTTTGCCCTTTTTCTGCTGGTGTTGGCGGGGTGCAGCGGGGGCCTGCCGGCCCTGCAGGTGACCCTGGTGGACGGCATCGGGGAGCCCCTGCAGCCCCTGGCCGCGGCCTGGCGGCTGGGGGCTCCGCCCTTTGCCTGGAACGCCCTGCCCACGGGCCAGTTCAGCTGGAGCCTGCCCATTCCCCCTGGGGCCCGTTTCCAGGTGGCCTTCCGTTGCCCCAGCGCGGGCTCCACCGACTTCTACGTGAGCCTGGACCTCCGGCGGAGCGAGGTGGGCAACCAGCTTATGGTGCGCTGCCCCTCGGTCTACGCCAGTCCCCTGACCAGCACAAACGGAACCTTGAACGTCTCTCTCACTTCGGGCCAGGCCTTCTCCGCCCGCCACCAGGTGGCGGTCTCCGGGAGCACCTTCACCGGCCTCCAGGTGCCCCAGGGCAACGGGCGGGAGGTGGCGGTGTTCGGCGATAGCGGAGGCACCCCCCACTTTGGCCGCCTGGGGGCTTTGAACATCACCGGCCCCACCAACCTCTCCCTTACACTGAGCCCTATCACGGCCACGCTGAACGTGACCACGCCCCCCGGGTTCTTCTCCTATGCGGGGTTGGTCCTCCAGAGCTTCGTACCCGTGGACCTGGCCTCCTGGACTGGGCTTTTGCCCCCGGGTACGCCCCAGCCGGTGCCCCGGCCTGCCCTTCAGGGGGGCGACCTCTTCCAGTTCTGGACCTGCCATGGCTTTAGCTGCGCCATCCTGCGCGAGCTCTCCACCAGCCCGGCCGTGGCCCCGGGGGCTTCCCTGAACCTCAACGTTCCCCCCCTCACCCTCTCGGGAAGTGAGACCCACACCCCCACTGCCTTGCCTACCTTCAGCAACATTACCACCAGCGGGTTTAGCCCAGGCCTCTCCTTCCTGGGCTATGCCCTCCTCCTGGCGGAGCCTGGGGTGCGCTACTGGCGGCACTTCCTGAGCCCGGGGGCCCTGGGGAACGCCACCAGCTACTACGTGGACGTGGAGAACGCCCCGGGGTTTGCCGGGGTGGTGCCTACGGTGGGTTCCAGCGTCCAGCTCCGGGCCACGGCCTTTGCGGGAAACCAGCCCCTTGCCGTCCTGCTGGCCCAGCGGCCCATCCCGGAGGAGACCTTTGCCGCCCACACCCTCTTCCTGGACCGATTCTGGCCGGTGCACCTGGAGGCTGCTTTGCTTTCCGCAAGCTTTACCTGGTGAAGTGCTGGCTGGCAGGCCCTGCTGGGCCCGGCAGGGCTTCATAAGCCAAAGCTTGCCAAGGCCTCCAGCACCGCCTGGGCGCTGCGCCGGTCGAAGCCCGGCAGCCGAGCCAGTTCCTCGGCGCTGGTGGACCTGAGCTCCTCCAGGCTGGAGAAGTGCTCCAAAAGCGCCTGCTTGCGGACTGGGCCGATGCCTTTGATGCCGTCGAAGAGGCTTCGCAGGGCCTTCTGGCTTCGCTGCTTGCGGTGGAAGAGGAGGCCGTTGCGGTGGGCCTCGTCGCGGACGTGGATGAGGAGCTGCAAAGCGGGGTGGGTGAGCGGCAGCGATAGGGTGCGGCCATCGGGGAGGACCAGGGTCTCCTCGCGTTTGGCCAGCCCCACCAGCGGCAGCGCCAGCCCGGCTCGGCCGAGCCCCTTTTGTGCCGCCCGCACCTGGCCCAGCCCCCCGTCAATCAGGAGCAGGTCGGGGATGGGTAGGCTTTGGGCCAGGCTGCCCGTGAAGCGGCGGGCCAAGACCTCTTCCAAAGCGGCATAGTCGTCGGGCCGGCCCTGCAGGCCCCGGATGCGCATCCGGCGGTACTCGGCCTTCTTGGGCCTGCCCCCTTCGAAGACCACAATTGAGCCCACCGGGTTCTCGCCCAGGAGGTTCGATATGTCGTAGCCCTCGATGCGGTAGGGGCGGCGGGAGAGGCCGAGGAGCTCCATCAGCCCCTTGAGCCCAGGGTGGTCGCCCCGGCGCTCGAGCGCCCTCAGCTCGGCCTCGAGCGCAGCCTGGGCGTTCTTCTGGGCCAGCTCAATCAGGCGGGTCTTCTCGCCCCGCTGAGGCACGCGCACCTCCACCCGGCGCCCCTTGGCGCTCAGAAAGGTTGAGAAGGCTTCCTGCGCCTCCAGCGCAAAGGGCAGCAGCACCAGCGGCGGTAGAGGGGTGGCCTCGAGGTAGTAGTCGCGCAAAAAGGCCTCCAATAGCTCGGCCTCGCTGGCCTCCTTCACGCCTTCCACGAACCGGCTGATGCGCCCCAGCATCCGCCCGCCGCGCACCTGGTAGAGCTGCACCACCGCGTAATCCCCGGCCCGGGCAAAGCCGAGGAAGTCCAGGTCCCCAAGCTCAGGGTCGTAGGCCTGCTGGTGGGTGCCGAAGAAGCTCTGGATGGCCGCCATCTGGTCGCGCAGTTCGGCCGCCCGCTCGAAGTCCTGCTGCCGGGCGGCCTCGCGCATCTGGGCCTCCAGGCTGGCCTGTAGGGCCCCAATCTTTCCGTCCAGGAGTTGCTCCACCTGTTCTACCACCGCCCTGTACCGCGCGGGCTCGGCCCGGTCCACACAGGGGGCCAGGCAGCGGCCCATGGCGTGGTTAAGGCAGGGGTAGCGCCTTTTGCGGAAGGGGTAGCCCGAGTTCTTGCGCAGGGGGAAGTAGCGGTCCACCAGGCGTTTGATGCGCCGCACCGCGCTGGCCTCGGGGAAGGGCCCCCAGTAGCGGGCCCCGTCGTCCTCTACCCGCCGCACCACCATGAGCATGGGCCAGGCCTCGCGGGTGAGTTTGAGGAAGGGGTAGTGCTTGTCGTCCTTCATCAGGACGTTGTAGGGGGGCCGGTGGTGCTTGATGAGGTTGGCCTCGAGCAAAAGGGCCTCCACCTCGTCGCGTGCCAGGATGAACTCCAGATGAGTGGCCTCCTGGACAATCCGCCGCCCCTTGCCCTCGGCGTGAAAGTAACTGCCCACGCGGGCCTTCAGGTTCTTGGCCTTGCCCACGTAGAGGGTCTGCTCACCGGCCTTCCACAGATAGACCCCCGGGGCTTCGGGCAGGGGGGGAAGGTCTTCTGGTCGCATCGGGGTCTATCCTAGAACACCCCCCACCTGGCTTGTGTAAACTGGGCCCTATGAGCGCTGACCAAGACGGAATGCTCTATCAAGCCTGGGTGGAGGTCCTCGACTGGATGAGGGAGTACGCCCTTCTGCGGGGGGTGCAGTTCAGCAAGGAGTCCGACTTCCCCGACTTCATCTACCGCATGGAGCGGCCCTACGAGGTGCCCACCACCATCATGGCTGCCTCTCTTTCAGACGAGCGGGGGGAGCCCTTCTTCTTCGCCTCGGTCTCGCCCCGCCACGCCAAGCTCAAGCACATCGCCTTCCGGGTGCCCGGGGGGCACATCCACCACCACGCCCACTGGGAGGAGGGCCAGGGGCTGCTGCTCTCGGGCAGGATTCCCCTCACCAAGGGGCGGCTTTTCCAGATGGCCGACCGGGCTCGAGCCGCTTTGGTGCGGCAGAGCGCTTAGCTACCAGATAGCCATGGCCCGGGTGGGCCCGCCCGAGGCCCCCTTGTGCTTAGGCCCCCCCACGATGATCATGGCCCCGCTGGGCCGGACTGCCCCCAGGTTGGCCAGGTTCTCCAGGCCGTACTTGCCGGCCCCCAGGAAGACCACGTGGCTTTTGAAGTCCCTGGAGGCTCCGAAGTCTAGGGAGAGGGTATCCACCCCCACGCCCACGATGTTCCGTTCCCGCACCAAAAACTCGGCGGCAGCGGGGCTAAAACCGGGGTAGTGCTGCACCCCGGCGCTGTCTTGGTTCACGTAGGCCTTGGGGTCGTTGACCCGGCTTTCCCAGCCCGAGTACATGGCCACGAAGGCCCCGTTGGGCAGCCGCCCGAAGCTGCGCTCCCAGGCCAGGATGTCGTCTATGGTGACCTCGGCATCGGGGTTGCGATCGGCCTTGGCTTTGATGTTGATAACCGCCAGAGGGGCGATGAGCCGGTTTACCGGGAGGGCTTCGGCGGTGGGGGCCCCGTCCACGAAGTGGGCCGGGGCGTCCATATGGGTGCCGGTGTGCTCCCAAATTTCCAGGAGGTTGCCGTAGTAGCCGTCTTTTTTGACCGTGACCAGCTCGGTGATCCGCATGGGCCTGGCCCCGGGGAACATGGGGAAGTTGGGGGAGGCCACGTGGGTAAGGTCGAGCACGTTGCTGAAGGCCCGGCCGGCCACCTGGCCCTGGGCTTGGGCGCTGCTGGCGTAAGCGGCCAGCCCTGCCGCCAGGCCCAGGACTTCGCGACGGCTAAGATTCCTCTCTACCCAGCTCATCACGTGGGGTGCGCACATGCTGTCCTCCTCGCTTTGAACCCAGTCTAGGCCCTGGGAAAGCTCTGGCGCAACCTAGGCCTTGCGCACCCCCAAGAGGGCCAGGCTGATGAGGGCGAAGGCAATCCAGGCCTGGAGGGGGATGGGGAACTGGGGCAGGTATTCCACGTTGCAGGGGATGGGGCCCTTGCAGACGCTGGGGGCCAGGCCCGGTACCCATAGTTCCAAGAGATGGTAGCTGCTCCAGAAAAGGCCCAGGAGGGAGAGGCTAAGGGCATAGGGGCGGATGCCCGGGTCGTTGCGCCAGACCGCCAGGCCCAGCAGGAGGGCCAGGGGGTACATGGCTATCCGCTGGTACCAGCAGAGGGTGCAGGGGATGAAGTTGCGCACCTCGGAGTAGTAGAGGCTGCCCAGGGTGGCGACGAGGGCTACCAGCCAGGCGAAGGCCAGCAGGAGGGTGTTGCGGCTGCCGGAGAGCTTTTCCACCGAGCCCATTCTACAGGGCATAGCGGACGAAGCGCTGCAGCGGCTGGCCAGGAAACTCAACAGCGCTCCCCTCCGGGCGGATAAAAGGGCCCGGGTAGAGGCGACCAAGCAGGGCGCTGCCCACCCCCTGTCCCAGGCTCGAGGGCAGCACCCCCAAAAGAAGGCCCACTCCCCGTCCCACCAGTGCGGCCCCTAGGGCCTCGTGCTCTAGGTAGGCCACGAAGGCTGTGTTTTCGGGGCTTTGTAGCAGCCGCCCCACCGCCTGGGCGAAGGCTAACCGCCACTGGGGGGCTTGGTAGGCCTCGGTGATCAGGCGGGCCAGCCGCCAGGCTTCCGACCAGGGAACCTGTTCGGTTTGGATTTGGCTCGAGGCAGATTTGGGTGCGCAGAGCTCGAAAACCGCTACCGGTCGGTAGCCTCTGGCTAGAAGCCCACTGGCGTCTGCCCCTTCGGGCAGGGTGAAGGCGGGCGGGGCCCCAATGCTGCGGAAGCGCGCCTCAATCGTTGAGGTAGCTTCAGGGTCGTAGCCGAAGGCGGTGTTGGCCAGCAGCAGGGGGAAGCTAGGCTGGAGCAGGTAAGGTACCCCTGCCACCTCGCCGGAGTGAGCCCTAGAGGCCAACGGTTGGTATAGCTCGTGGAGGCACAGAGGGGTTATGGGCCTCATCCTAGCAGCGCTTCGACGAACTCGCCGGCATCGAAGGGTTGCAAGTCGTCGGCTTTTTCGCCTACCCCGATGAACTTGATGGGCACCCCCAGGGTGCGCACGATGGGCACCAGCACCCCTCCCTTGGCAGTACCGTCCAGCTTGGTCACGATTACCCCGGTGAGGCCCACGGCCTGGTGGAACTTTTTAGCCTGCTCCAGGCCGTTTTGCCCGGTGACCGCATCCAGCACCAGCCAGACCTCCCGGGGCTCGCCTGGGTCGGCCTTGGCGATGGAGCGCTTGACCTTGGCCAGCTCCTCCATCAGGTTGTGCTTGGTGTGGAGCCGGCCGGCCGTGTCCACCAAGAGAAGGTCGATTCCTCGGGCCCGGCGGGCCGAAGCCGCGTCGAAGGCTAGGGCGGCTGGGTCGGCCCCTTCAGGCCCTTGCAGGACCGGAATGCCCAGCCGCTCGCCCCACAGGCCGAGCTGGGCTCCCCCGGCTGCGCGGAAGGTGTCCCCAGCGCAGAACATCACGCTTTTGCCCTGGCTGCGGTAGTACTGCCCCAGCTTGGCGATGGTGGTGGTCTTGCCCACCCCGTTCACCCCCACCACCAGGACCACGTGGCCCTGGGGCTCCACGGGGGTCTTCTTGGCATCGGGCCTGAAGCCCGCCTTGCGGATCTTAGCTCGGAAGGGGTCGGGCTCGAGCTGCACTGTGAGGGCCTGCTTGAGGGCCTCGCGCAGGTCTTTTTTGCCCGACTGGCGCACCTCCTCGAGCACGGTCTGGGTGGCCTCCACCCCTACGTCGGCGGCAATCAGGGCCAGCTCGAGCTCCTCCAGCACCTCTTCAGGGTTTTTGCTCCAGGGAATAGCCCTCACCAGGTTTTCGCGGGTCTTGCTCAAGCCCTCGCGGAGGCGCTCTAGCCAGCTCATAGCAGCCCCCAGTCTACCGAAAAAACCCCCGCCCTAGAGGGCAGGGGCAGGAAAAGGTGGGGCTACTTGGCTTTTTCGTAGAGCTTCTTGGCGATTTCGTAAAGCTCGCCGGGGTGGAACTCGGGGGCGAACTCCGCCGCGTCGTGGCCCGCGTCGAAGACCGGCCCACCGGTGGGGGGTCCGTCCACCACCACCACGGGGCTGCCGTCCTCGGGGGAGGCCCCGTTCCACACCAGGCCCAGGTCCTGGTAGTCCGAGGGGCTGAAGCGGTAGAGGTTCTTGTGGAAGCCCAGGTCCATGTACTTCTTGGCCTCGGGGAACTTGCTGTTGTCAATGCGGGGGATGGGGAGCATCTTGGTCATCTCCACCCCCGTGAGGCTCTCCAGGGCCTTGCCGTAGGCGGCGGCGTGCACCCCGCCCCGCACCAGGAGGTAGCCGATCATCTCCCGGGCTACGGGGTTATCGGTCATCTCGTACACCCGGAGCTTGTGGGTACGGGCCGCCACCTCCAGGAAGAAGTTGTGCAGGAGGTCCAGGATCAGGTTGCCGCTGGTGAAGACGTACTCCCCGTGCCAGTGCTCCCCCATGGCCCCCATGACCAGGCTGTTGGCCCCGCCGGCAATGAAGTGGGCGGCGTTGCGGGCGTCCTTGGCATAGCCCAGGGGGGCCTGCACCGGGTCCACCCCCTCCTCCAGGTCCTGGCCGGGGTTCTTGGCCAGGAGGCTGTTGATGGTGGCCGCCACCAGCTCAATGTGCCCCAGCTCCTCGGTGGCGATGTTGGCGATGAGGTCGTAGTAGGGCTTCAGGGTCTTCTTCCCCCGGAAGTTGAAGGACTGGTACATGTAGTTCATCAGGGTGGACATCTCCCCGAAGCGCCCCCCCAAAAGGGCCTGCACCGCGGCGGCGGCGTTGGGGTCTTGCTCCTTGGGCATGGGCAGCTCGATTTGCAAACGGTCTATTCTGAGGAACATTTTCGCACCTCCTGCCCGAAGGTTTCGGGCAACTCCTACCCTAGGCAAAGAGCGGGTATAAGTCCAATAGATTTTTTTGGTAGAGCTATAGAATAAATTTATGAACCTGGAGCAGCTTCGCTACCTGGTGGTCCTGGTCGAGGAGGGCAGTTTTACCCGGGCCGCCGAACGGGTCTATCTGACCCAGCCGGCCCTGAGCATCCAGATCCGCAGGCTGGAAGAGGAGCTTGGGGTGAGGCTTTTTGACCGGCGAGAAGGAAAGCCCACCGAGGTGGGGCAGCAGGTGGTGGCGCAGGCCCGGCGGATTTTGGAGGAGGTGGAGAAGATTCGGCTTTTGGTGGGGGGAGAGGCTGGGGTTTTCCAGGGCCTTTTGCGGGTGGGGGTAATTCCCACCCTGGCCCCCTACCTCCTGCCCCGCCTGCTGCCCCAGATCACCGGGCGCTGGCCTGGGCTGGAGCTTTCTGTGCGGGAAGAGCTAACCCCCTCGATTTCGCAGGGTCTGCTGGAGGGGCGGCTGGACGCCGGCCTTGTGGCCACTTTGGAGAACCTGCCGGGCCTTGAGCGCATTCCTCTGTTCGAGGAGCGTTTCATAGCCTATGTGGCTCCTGGACACCACCTGTACGCCCAACCTGTCCTGCACCCTAAGCAGATTCCGCTCGAGGACACCTGGGTTTTGTCGGAGGGGCACTGCTTTCGTGAGCAGGTTCTCTCCATCTGCCAGCCAGGGCCCAGGCGGCGCCGGGTGGAATTTCAAAGCGGTGACCTGGAGACCCTGGTGCGGCTGGTGGAGGAGGTAGGAGGGCTCACCCTCCTGCCCGAGGTAGCCCTTTGGACCCTGCCTCCGGACCGGCGGGCCCACCTTCGTCCGCTTACCCCCCCGGGGGCGGGGCGCACCGTGTATCTAATCCTCCGGGAGGGGGCCCTTCGGCGTCCGCTGCTTTTGGACCTTTGTAAGGAGGTGCAGGCGGTTTTTGAGGGGTTGCGACGGGAGGGTGCCGGGCATTTGCTATGATGGCCGGGTTGCTATGGTGGTGCCGCCAACAGAGGAAAACCTGGAGCGCGCCGCACATCTCTTGAGGAGCGGCGGGCTGGTGGCCTTCCCGACCGAGACCGTGTACGGCCTGGGAGCCAATGCCCTAAAGGCCGAAGCGGTAGCCCGCATATTCGAGGTCAAGGGCCGCCCTACCTTCGACCCCCTAATCGTGCACGTGGCCAGCCCGGAGATGCTCTTCGGGGTGGTGGCCGAGACACCTCCCCAGGCCTCGGCCCTCATGGCCCGCTTCTGGCCCGGCCCCCTGACTCTGGTGCTGCCCAAGGCCGAGGCGGTCCCCGGCCTGGTCACCGCAGGCCTGCCCACGGTGGCGGTGCGGATGCCCGCGAACCCGGTGGCCCTGGAGCTCATCCGGCAAGCCGGGGTGCCGGTGGCCGCCCCCAGCGCCAACCCCTTCGGTTACCTGAGCCCCACCCGGGCCGAACACGTGGAGCGCACCTTGGGCAGCCGGGTAGACCTCATCCTGGACGGGGGCCGGAGCCAGTTTGGGGTGGAGTCCACCATCCTCCTGCTGGCCGAAAGACCGGTGCTTTTGCGCCATGGGGCGGTGCCCTTGGAGGTTTTGGAGGAGGTTTTAGGCCCGGTAGAGCTGCAGGTGGCGCGGGAGCACAAACCCCTGGTGCCCGGCCAGCTTCCCCACCACTACGCGCCCTCCACCCCCATCCGGCTGGCCCAGCCCCACCAGGTGCCCCCGGAGGAACGCAAGCGCTCAGGCTACCTGGCCTTTCGCGACGTGCCCAAGGGCTTCAAGGTGGTCAAGGTGCTCTCCCCCACCGGCGATTTGCGCGAGGCTGCGGCCCATCTGTTTGAGGCCCTCCATCAGCTCGACCGGCTGGGCCTCGAGGCCATCTACGCCGAACCGGTGCCGGAGGAAGGGCTCGGCCGGGCCATTATGGACCGCCTCCGGCGGGCCGCGCAGGACCCCAGCCGAGTCTAGGGGTTTTCCCCTACAATGGCTTTTGGAGGTATGGCCCGCGACTTCTTTGCCCAACAAGGCCTAGAACCCCTGGATGCCCAGGGCTACCGCCGCGAAGCGCGCCTGGTCTTTCCCTACCTGAAGGCTCTTTCAGAGCGGGTGCTGGTCTTCGACGGGGCCATGGGCACCGAGATCTTCAAGTACAACCTGACCGAGGCCGACTACGGGGGGGAGCTTTACGCGGGGTGCCCGGAGATTCTGAACCGCACCCGCCCGGAGATTATCGCGGCCATCCACCGAAGCTACCTGGAGGCCGGGGCCGATGTCATCGAGACCAACACCTTCGGCTGCCTGCCCCACGTGCTCTCGGAGTACAACCTAGAGGCGGAGGCCGAGGACTTGGCCTACGAGGCTGCCCAGCTCGCCCGGCGGGTGGCCGAGGGTTTCAGCTCGCCCGAGAAGCCTCGCTTCGTGGCAGGGGCGCTGGGTCCCGGCACCAAGCTCATCTCGCTGGGGCAGATTGGCTGGAGCGAGATGTTTGAGTCCTACCGCACCGCGGCCAGGGGCCTGCTGCGGGGTGGGGTGGACCTGATTTTGCTCGAGACCTGCCAGGACATCCTCCAGGTGCGCTGTGCGGTGCTGGCGGTGCGCCAGGCCATGCAGGATGTGGAGCGGGAGGTGCCTTTGCAGGTGCAGGTCACGGTGGAGTCCACCGGGACCATGCTGGTGGGCACCGACGATGCCGCAGCCCTGACTGTGCTGGAGACCCTGCCGGTGGACGTGGTGGGCCTCAACTGCGCGGTGGGCCCCGACCTCATGGACTCGCACATCCGCTACTTCTGCCAAAACACCACCCGCTTCACCGCTTGCCTGCCCAACGCTGGCCTGCCCAGGAACGAGGGGGGGCGGGCGGTCTTCGACCTGACCCCGGCCGAGCTGGCCCGCTGGCAGGAAAAGTTTGTGCGGGAGTACGGGCTCAACGCGGTGGGGGGGTGCTGCGGCACCGGGCCGGCGCACATCCGGGCCCTGGCCGAGGCGGTGGGGGGGCTGGCCCCCAAGGCCCCCTCGCCCCACCGCCCCGACCCCTTCGCCCAGGTGGCGAGCCTCTACCAAAGCGTGCCCCTTCGCCAGGAAAGCGGCATCCTGATTGTGGGGGAACGCACCAACGCCACCGGCAGCAAGAAGTTCCGCGAGCTTCTGTTCGCCGGGGACTTCGATGGGATGGAGGCCCTGGCCCAGGAGCAGGTGGCCGAAGGGGCCCATGTGCTCGATGTTTCGGTGGCCTGGACGGGGCGCGACGAGGTCAGGGATATGCGCGAGGTGGTGCGCCGCTTCGCCACCAGCGTACCCATCCCCATCATGGTGGACACCACCCAGCCCGAGGTGATGGAGGAGGCCCTGAAGCACCTGGGGGGGCGGGCCATTCTGAACTCGGTGAACCTCGAGGACGGCCTGGAGAAGTTCGACCGCATCGCCCGCCTGGCCAAGGCCCACGGCGCTGCTCTGGTGGCCCTGACCATCGACGAGGACAAGGAAGCCGGGATGGCCAAGACCCCCGAGCGCAAGGTGGAGATTGCCCTCCGAATGTACGAGCGGCTTACGCGGGTGCACGGGATTCCGGGTAGCTCCATCCTCTTCGACCTGCTCACCTTTCCCATCACCCAAGGCGACGAGGAGACCCGCAAACTGGCCCTGTGGACCATTGAGGGCATCCGCCGGCTGCGGGCTCTTCTGCCCGAGGTGGGTTTTATCCTGGGGGTTTCCAACGTTTCGTTTGGGCTTGCCCCCCAGGCCCGGGTGGTGCTCAACTCGGTCTTTCTGGATGAGTGCGTGAAGGCCGGGCTCACCGCGGCCATCCTGAACGCGGGAAAGATCCTGCCCATCGCCCAGATTCCCGAGGAGGCCTACCGGCTGGCCCTCGACCTCATCTACGACCGGCGGGAGTTCGGCCCCGAGGGGGAGGTGGTCTACGACCCTCTTTTCGCCTACGTGGACTACTTTGCCCGCCACAAGGCTGCTTCAGGCAAGAGCCGCGACCCTCTGAGCGGGCTTGCGCTGGAGGAGCGGCTCAAAAAGCGCATCATCGAGGGGCGGAAGGTGGGCCTCGAGGCCGATTTGGAGGAGGCCCTCCAGCGCTACAGCCCGGTGGATATCATCAACAAGATTCTGCTGGAGGGGATGAAGGTGGTGGGCGACCTCTTCGGCGAGGGCAGGATGCAGCTTCCCTTTGTGCTGCAGGCTGCTGAGACCATGAAGGCCGCGGTGCGCTACCTGGAGCCCAGAATGGAGCGGCTGGAGGGGGTGCACAAGGGCACCATGGTGCTGGCCACGGTCAAGGGCGATGTGCACGATATCGGCAAAAACCTGGTGGACATCATCCTCTCCAACAACGGTTACAGGGTGGTGAACCTGGGCATCAAGAAGCCCATCGAGGAGATTCTGGCCGCGGTAGAGGAGCACAAGCCCGATGCGGTGGGGATGAGCGGGCTTCTGGTCAAGAGCACCGTGGTGATGAAGGAGAACCTGGAGTACATGGCTGCCAGGGGCTACAGCATCCCTGTGGTGCTCGGGGGGGCGGCGTTGAACCGCCACTATGTGGAGAACGACCTGCGCCGGGCCTACCCCACCGGCCCGGTCTACTATGCCTCGGATGCCTTCGACGGCCTCCAAATCATGGAGGAGCTGACCGGCCACGCCCCACCCCGGCTCACCAGCTACGAGGTAAGCGGCCACAAGTACAAAACCGCCTACGAGATTTTGCAGGAGAAGCTCAAGGCCGGCTCGGCCTACATTCCCTCCAACACCCCGCCCGCCCCCCGCATCCCCAGGCCTCCCTTCTGGGGCCGGCGGGTGGTGGACAAAAGCGAGCTGGAGATTGGGGTCATCTCCCGCTATGTGAACAAGAACGCCCTCTTCCGGGGGCAGTGGGGGTTTCGCCGGGGGGAGATGAGCCCGGAGGAGTACCAGGCCTACCTCGAGCGGCTGGCCGAACCCATGTTTGAGGAGATGGTGCTGCAGGCTCTGGCCGAGGACTGGCTCGAGCCCGCGGTGGTCTACGGCTACTGGCCGGTGGCCTCGGACAAGAACGACCTGATCGTTTTCGATCCCGACTCTGGGGCAGAGCTATTCCGCTTCAACTTTCCCCGCCAGATGGGCGCAGGCTCCCGCCACCTCTGCATCGCCGACTTCTTCCGCCCCCGCTTCGCCGAGCCCCTCGGCGATGAGGCCGAGTGGTTCCCCAAGGCGGCCTGGGAGAATGGGGCCCGGGATGTGCTGGCCGCCCAGGTGGTGACCATGGGGCGGAAGGTGAGCGAGGTGGCCCAGCGGCTCTTCCAGGCCGATGCTTACCAGGACTACCTCTACCTGCACGGCTTCTCGGTGGAGATGGCCGAGGCGTTGGCCGAGTACTGGCACAAGCGCATCCGCCAGCAGCTTGGCATCGCCCAGGACGATGCCACCAGCCTGGAGGAGCTCTTCCGCCAGGGCTACCAGGGCAGCCGCTACAGCTTCGGCTATCCAGCCTGCCCCCGCCTGGAGGACCAAAAGTACCTGCAGGAGCTCTTGAAGTGGCAGGAGGTGGGCATCGAGCTCTCCGAGGAGTACCAGCTCGTGCCGGAGCAGTCCACCAGCGCCATCATCGTGCACCACCCCAAGGCCAAGTACTTCAACCTCTGACTCCAAGACCCGCCCCTGCTTGCGGCCTGGGGGCCTTCCCCCTTACCATGCCCCCAACATGGGACCCACCCTTGCCGAGCTACAGTACGCGGTGGATGTGGCCTTGGGCCGCCGCCCGGGCAGCCTTTTGCTCAGGAACGCGCGGCTGCTCAACGTCTTCAGCCTAACGGTGCAGCCTGCCCACATCCTGCTGGCCGGGCCGCTGGTGGCGGCCGTGGGCGAGGCCTACGCCGAGGCCCAGGCCGAGGAGGTGATTGACCTCGAGGGCCGCTGGGTAGCCCCCGGCCTTATCGACGGGCACGTGCACCTCGAGAGCTCCCTGGTCACCCCGGCCGAGTACGCCCGGGGGGTGGTCCCCCGGGGGGTGACGGGAGTGGTCACCGACCCCCACGAGATCGCCAACGTGGCCGGGGTGGCTGGAATCGAGTGGCTGATGGAGGCGAGCGAGGGGCTGCCGCTGGAGGTCTACGTGACGGTGCCCTCCTCGGTGCCCTCCACCCCCCTCGAGACCAGCGGGGCCCGGCTGGGCCTGGCCGAGATGGAGCGCCTGCTGGCCCATCCGCGGGTGGTGGGGGTGGCCGAGCTGATGAGCTTCCCCGCCATTCTGGCCGCAGAGGCGGGGGAGCTGGAGAAGGTGCGCCTGGCCGAGCGCTTCCGCAAGTCGCCCGAGGGGCACGCCCCCACCCTGGTGGGGCCAGCCCTGCAGGGCTACCTGGCCACCGGCATCGCCTCTGACCACGAGAGCACCGCCTTGGAGGAGGGGCGGGCCAAGCTCGAGGCCGGCTGCTTTCTGATGGTGCGGGAGGGCTCCACCACTCGCAACCTGGCGGCCCTGGCCCCGCTTTTTCGCCCCGAGCACGCCGATCGCATCGGCTTGGTCACCGACGACCGGCTTCCATCCGACCTGATCCGGGAGGGGGGCGTGGACTTCCTGGTGCGCAAGGCCATCGCCCTGGGGGTGGACCCGGTCTATGCGGTGCGGGCCGGTAGCTACAACGTGGCCCGGCACTACGGTCTCAGGCGGCGCGGCGCGGTGGCGCCGGGTTTCCAGGCCGACCTGGTGGTGCTGGAGGACCTGGCTACCTTCCGCGCGGCCTCGGTCTACCAGCGGGGCCAGCGGGTGGCCGAGGGGGGGCGGATTTTGGTGGAGCTTCCCAAGGCCAAGCCCAGCGCGGCGGTCTCCCACACGGTTCGCCTGCCCCCCCTGGCTCTGGAGACCCTGCGGATTCCGGCCAGGGGTGGGCGGGTCCGGGTCATCCGGGCCATTCCCCACCAGGTGCTCACCGCCGAGGAGCTGGTGGAGCCCACCTTGCGGGATGGTGAGGTGGTGGCGGACCCAGCCCGCGACCTGGCCAAACTGGTCTGCATCGAGCGCCACGGCCGGGCAGGACGGGTAGGGGTGGGGCTGGTCACCGCCTTTGGGCTGCAAAGGGGAGCCTTGGCCTGCACCGTGGGCCACGATCACCACAACCTGATGGCCGTGGGCGTTCGAGACGAGGACCTCCTCCTGGCGGCCCGGCGGCTGGAGGCCCTGGGCGGGGGGATGGTGGCGGTGGCCGAAGGAGAGGTGCTGGCTGAGCTGGCCCTGCCCATCGCCGGGCTTATCACCGATGAACCGCTGGAGGTGGTGGAGGCCAGGCTCCAGGCCCTGGAAGCCGCTGCCCGGGCCCTGGGGGTCCACCTGCCCGAGCCCTACATGGTTCTCTCTTTCCTGGGCCTGGCCGTCATCCCCGAGCTGCGCCTTACCGACCATGGACTGGTGGACGTGCGTCGGGGGGCCCTGGTGCCGCTTTGGGTGGAGTGATATGAATAGACCGGCATGGTAATCCTGCGCGGTCTGGTCGTCCACACCCCCAAAAATCCCTTTCGCGAAGCCAAAGGGCTGGAGGCTTTTTCCGACGGGGGGATTGCCCTCGAGGGCGGGCGCATTGCCGCTCTGGGCTCTTTTGCCGAGGTAAGGGCCCGCTTTCCCCAGGCTGTGGTGCAGGACTGCCGCGAGGGGGTGCTCCTGCCCGGCCTGGTGGACACCCACGTCCACTACCCCCAGGTGCGGGTGATCGGGGCCATGGGCCACAGCCTGCTGGACTGGCTGGAAAAGCGCACCCTGCCTTTTGAGGCCCGGCTCGCCGACAACAAGCTGGCCCGCGAGCTGGCCCGGGAGTTCGTGCAGCTTTTGCTGAGGAACGGCACCACCACCGCGCTGGTGTTCGGCTCCCATTTCCAGGGGGCCACCGCCAACCTGTTCGGGGCTGCCGAGGATGTGGGGCTGCGCCTGATTGCGGGCCAGGTCTGCTCGGACCGGCTGCTGCGCCCCGAGCTGCACACCACCCCCGAGCGAAGCTACGCCGAGCAGAAGATGCTCATCCAGCGCTTCCATGGCCGGGGCAGGCTGCGCTATGCGGTGACCCCCCGGTTCGCCCTCTCGGCCTCGGAGGGGCTGCTCGAGGTCTGCCAAGCGCTTTTGGACGAGCACCCCGATCTGTACTTCACCACCCACATAAACGAGAACCCCGATGAGATCCGCACTGTGGCGGAGCTTTTCCCCTGGAGCCAGCACTACCTCCACACCTACGACCGCTTTGGCCTGGTGGGCGACCGCTCGGTCTTCGCCCACAACGTCCACCCCACCGAGGCCGAGCTCCTGCGCCTGGCCGAGGCTGGGGCGGCGGTGGCCCACTGCCCCAGCTCCAACGCCTTTATCGGCAGCGGGCTTTTCCCCATGCGGCGGCACCTGGAGGCTAGGGTGCGCTTTGCGCTAGGCTCGGATGTGGGCGGGGGTACGGGTTTCAGCCTTTTGAAGGAAGCCCTGATGGCCTACCTGGCCCAGCGCCTGCGGCCCGATGGGGTTTTGCTCACCCCGGCCCACCTGCTCTACCTGGCCACCCTGGCCGGGGCCGAGGCCCTGGGGCTGGCCGAGGAGACCGGCAGCCTGGCCCCCGGCAAGGCCGCCGATGTGATCTGGGTCAGGCCCCTGCCCGGGAGTGCCCTCGAGGTGCGCTTCCGCCACTCGGACTCGGCGGAGGACCTGCTGGGCTCGCTCTTCACCCTGCACGGCGAGGCCCAGGTGGCCCAGGTCTGGCTGGGGGGGGTCAGGGTGCTTGCTCCAAGCTGAGCATCCCTGCCCCCACCGCCTGGGCCGGGTGGGGGAGGGGCCTGGCCTGCTGGACTAAAACCTGCTGGAGCTGCGCCGGGTTGAGGGTCGGCTGGGCTTCAAGCCAGAGGGCCATGGCCCCGGCCACCAGCGGGGTGGCGAAGGAGGTGCCGGTGCAGGTGCCGCTGGTTCCACCAGGCTGAATACAATTGAGGCCGGTGCCCGGTGCGGCCAGGTCCACGTATTTCCCCTGGGTGGAGTAGGGGGCTGGCTGCCAGGTGGGCCCGTTCTGCTCCAAGGCCCCCACCGCCACCAGCCCCGGGAGGTCGAAGGCCGCGGGGTAGTGGGCCGGGCTGCCCTGGTTGCCCTGGTTGCCTGCGGCAGCGGCCACCGGAATACCCTGGCTCAGCGCGGCCTGCAAGGCGAGCCTGAGGGCCTCCACCGGGGTGTCCCCCCCCAGGCTCAGGTTGAGGACGGTGGGGCCCTGGTGGTTTTGCACCACCCAGCACACCCCCCGCACCACCCGGCTGGCCCGGCAGGTTCCGCCAGCGTCGCAGACCCGCACGGGGATGATGCCTGCCTGGGGCGCCACCTCCCTTACCAATCCGGCCACCCCGGTGCCGTGTCCCCCGGGGAAGCCGTCTTGCGGGATGGTGTCGTCCTCCACGAAGTCGTAGCCGGGAAGCTGGGGGATGGCCGCGTCCACCCCGGTGTCCAGCACCGCCACCCGCACCCCCTGCCCGCTTCGGCCCCGGCTGTGGGCCATGGGGGCCCCCACCACCTCCCCGCCCGGAATCCCCCCGAAGCTCCAGAGGCTTTCGGGGTCGGCCTTGTAGGCCGGGTCCTGGGCCTCCAGTTCTTCCAGGGCCTTGCCCAGGGCTTCACCGCTGTAGCCCAGCTCGGCTAGGGCGAAGCCGCAGGCCGCCAGGTCGTCCCGGCGTACTAGGGTGAGCCCGGTTGGTAGGCGGGGGGTCTGGCCCAGGGGCAGGCGCAGCAGAATCCGGTTGCGGTCCACCTGCCCCAGCACCCCTAAGGTAGCGGCCGCCTCCCGTCCTCCGGCCACCACCCGCACCGGTTGGGGACCGCCGGCGACGTTTGGCACGGTAAAGCGCAGCCGTCCGGCCTCACGCAAGGTGATTTGAGCGGGTTGGCTGCCCACATAGACCTGGGCCTCCAGGCCGTTCAGGCTCGAGAGCCTGGCCTCCACCTCTTCCCCGATGGCTGCCCGCGAAGGGGAGAGTACGGCTGAGGGGCTCTGAGGCGAGCATCCCACAACCCAAAGCAGTGCCCAGGCCAGCCACCACAGCTTTGATGATATTCTCCTCATTTGCCACCCCTTCTACATGCAGAAGGCTTTCTCCGCCTAAATCTAGTACCCGGATCGGCATGGCTAGGGAAGTGTGAGGTTGCCGCCGCCCACCGTGTAGCTGTTGGTACTCACGTCGGCCTCCTGGATGTAATCGCCCGGCTGGAATGTGCCGAAGGTGCTCGGATTATCGAGAGCGAAAAGCGGCTGGCTGCTCAGGATGGCCGAGACCTTAAAGCTGCCCGAGCCGGAGGTGGGAGCGGTGTAACCCAGCAAGCTGGAGGCTGAGAGGTCGGGCAGGGTGTAGCTGCTGGCATTGCCCAGCCAGGCTTTGGTCAGGCTCGCCGTGTAGTAAAGCTGCGCTGGCACTTGAAGGTTTATCCGATAACCCTGCAGGTCAGCGTCGCTGCGAGAAAGGCCGTTCACCGTGGGGTGGGCCGTCTGGCTCGGTACGCTTAGACTGCCGGAGGGCCAGGGGGTGGGCAGAGCCAGGCTGGGGGGGCTCGTGAAGAACTGAGTGCTCGACAACGAGGCGTTGGTCGCCTGGGCGACGACCCGTGCCGCGTAGCGATCGCCGCTCGCAAACCCACTCACGGGCCGGTAGCTGGTAAGGGAGGCGTTGACTCCACCCCCACCGCTGCTCCCGCTCAGGTAGAAGACCAGCGCACCGGGGCCCTGGATGGTGTAGCCCGATGGAGGGGTGGGCAGGCTCAGGCCGACGGGAGGCAACTGGTCGGCAGAAGCCAGGCTGGCGCTAGTGTTGCCTCCGCTGGTCACGTTCACGTTTTTGAGCACCTTGGCCACCTTAGCAGAACCAGCGCTGACCAGGGTCAGCAGCAGGTCCTGCAGGCCAGAGGTGAGGTTCAAGGTGGTGGATACGCTGCTGCCCGCAGGCACACAACCGGTATTGTTCACGCAGACCAAATCTCCGGCTGCATACAGGCCCGGGGCCACACTTATACTCACCGTGAAGGGGACGTTAGACGGCGCGCTGCTGCACTCCAGCTTTGGGTTGGGCAGTTCGCTGGCGGTAGCCTGGATAACCTTGACCACCAAGCCGCTGCACCGCACCGCCACCCCGTACCTGGTTTGGTTGTTCAAGTTGAAGGTGCCGGTCTTGGTGGTGGCGCCGGTTAGGGTAAGGGGCTGCCAGCTTCCCGAACCCACCTGGTAGGCAGCCGCGTTGAAACTGCCCATCGGGTCTTCCACGGTGAGGGTGATGCTGCCGGGGGGTGGGGGTGTGCCACCTCCGCAGGCCGCGAGCAGGAGGCCAAAGAATAAGAAACCAGCGAAGCGAAAGGCAAGGTTCATACTCCACATCCTTTCGCCGAGGACTCTAGCAAAACCACCCTTAACGCGCTCTGAACGCTTCCAATCGTCCCCGGTACCGCTCGGCCAGAACGGTATAGCGGGCCTCGTGCAGCAGTGCGATGGCCTCTTCCAGGCTCTCCGGATCGCCCCTGAGCTCGGCCAGGTTGGCCAGCACCGCGGCGGTGAGCACCCACTCCCGCCCCTCCTTGGCCAGGGCCAGGGCCTCCCGGTAGGCCGCCTCGGCCTCCTGCCGCCGGCCCTGGCGGTGGAAAAGCGCCCCCAGGTTGTTCCAGGCCCGGCCTGCCGCCTCCAGCACTCCAGCGGTCTGGGCAGCCTGGAGCGAGGCCCGGTACAGGGCCCCGGCCTCCTCGAGCCGCCCCTGCCTTTCCCGCACCACCCCCAGGTTGAGCAGGACTCGAGCCCGCAGAAGCGGTATCTCACCTGCGGCCTGCAGGGCCTCAGTAAGCACCGTTTCGGCCTCGGGGCTGCCCAGCTCGAACAGGGCGATGGCCCGGTTGTTGAGCGCGTCTACCTGCCGCGCGGTCTCCCCTGCGGCCAGGAAGCGCACCGCTGCGCGGGCAAAAAGTGCCGCTGCCTCCTCGAAATTGCCCCGGTTGTAAGCCAGCAGGCCCCGCAGGTTGAGGGCCTCCCCTTGGGCCCAGGTGCTCCCCTGGGCGGCCAGCTCTGCCTCCTCGGCCGCCCCCGGCTGGCCCAGGCGAAAAAGCAGGCTTCCCCGCACGGCCGCCACTTCGGGCCCGCTTTCCAGCTCCTCCAGGACCTCCAGGGCCTCCTGGTAGCGCCCCAGCCTTTCCAGGGCTCGAGCCTGCAAAAGCCGGGCTTGGGGGTGCATCGGCAGGCCCTGCAAGAGCCTGAGGCTTTGGGCCGGGTTTTCCGAGAGCAGCCGCTGGGCCTCGGCCAGCAGGGCCTGGAAGGCCCGCTGGCGGTCCTCCTCGTTCCAAAGCGGCCGGCCCAGCCGGTAGAAGGGCAGGGCCTCGCGCAGGGGCATCTGCCGGGCCAGCTCGAGGGCTACCTCCTGGGCTTCGAGGGGCCACCCGCTCGAGGTGGGCTCGGTTAGGGTGAGCCCCCCCAGATGGAGGGGGTGCCCGCTTCCATCCAGCAGACCCTCCTCGTAGAGCCGCTCGAGGGCCTCGGAGCTCAGCCTCAGCAGCTCGCTGGCCCGGCCCGGCGCCAGGTAGTAGGCCCAGAAGGCCCGGCGCGCCTCACGAGGCAGGGGCTCGAGCTTAGGCGGAGGGGGCTCGTGGGTTTCCAAGGCGTGGCGCACCCCATCCAGCCCCTGGACCTCCTCCAGAAGCGAACGGCCCTTCTCAGCAAGCCCCAGGGCGAAAAAGGCCCGGGCCTGCCGGTTATAGCCTTGGTAGACCTCCAGGGCTACCCGCTCCCGGGTGGACCAGACCCACTCCTCCAGCTCCTCGCCTAGGGGAATTTCCACCCCCCGCAGGAAGGCCCCTCGGTAAAGGCGGCGCACCTGGTCCGGCCGGCCCTGCTTTAGCGCTTGGCGGAGGGCCTCCAAGTCGGTGCTCAGGCGGGCGCTCAGCACCTCTTCCCCCTCGACCGCCCGCAGGGGGCGGAGCTGGCTTAGGGCCACCGAGAGGCTGTTCAGGGGGTCTTGGGCCTCGGGCCAGAACATCTCGGCCAGGCGGCGGCGGGGCTGGGGGCCCTCGATGGCCAGATAGGCCACCAGCAGAAGCGGCTTGGTCCGGTTGAAGCTTTGTCCCTCGAGCTCGAGCCCCCCCAGTGTGCGCAGCATCGCTCTAAAACTACCAGACAACTCCCGCTCCCGCGTGTGCGCTTGACCCGAGTGTACTATGGGAGGGAGATGTTCTCTAGGCCTATTCGCCTCCCCTTCCGCCTTTTGGGCATCCCGGTTTCCCTCGATCTGAGTTTCCTCATCGTGCTGCCCCTGCTGGCCTTCCTCATCGGCAGCCAGCTTCCCCTCTACCTGCGGCTGTTGCAGATTAGCCCGTCGCCGGAGTTGCTGCAGGGGCCTACCCCCTACCTTCTAGGTCTTTTGGCTGCGCTGGGCCTTTTCCTCAGCGTGCTGGTCCACGAGCTCGGCCACGCACTCGCCGCCCGGGCCTACGGGGTGCAGACCCGCGAGATCACCCTGTGGCTTTTGGGCGGGGTGGCCCAGCTCGAGCAAATTCCCCGTGCTCGCGGGGCTGAAGCGGTCATTGCGGTGGCAGGCCCTATCGTAAGCGTGCTTCTGGCCGGCTTTTTCGGGTTGTGGCGGGGGTTGGTTCAGGAGGGGCCTGTGCTCCAGTTTCTCCTGGGCTACTTGGGTTTCATCAACCTGAGCCTAGCCCTGTTCAACCTGCTGCCAGCCCTTCCGCTTGACGGGGGCCGGATTCTACGCAGCCTCCTAGCTCTTTACCGCCCCTACCTCGAGGCCACCCGCATCGCGGTGAACGTGAGCAAGGTGCTGGCCTTCGCCCTGGGTCTGCTGGGCCTGCTGGTGCTCAACCTGTTCATGATCCTGATCGCCTTCTTTGTCTTCATGGCCGCCAGCGCCGAAGCGGAGCAGGCTGTGGTGAGCCGCACCCTGGAGGGCCTGCAGGTACGCGACCTGATGACCCGTGAGGTGAGCACCGTACCGCCCAGCCTAAGCGTGGCTGGGTTGCTGGAAAAGATGATGCAGGAGCGCCACGTGGGCTACCCGGTGGTGGAGGAGGGCCGGCTTCTGGGCCTCATCAGCCTGGAGGACTTACGGGGAGCCACGCCGGAGACCCTGGTCAGGGAGCGCATGCGCCCTCCGGCCCAGATTGAGCCCCATGCCGAGGCCCTGGCGGCCTTGCAGCGCATGGCCCAGGAGGGCTTCTCTAGGCTGGTGGTGGTGGACGAGACCGGTGGCCTGGTGGGCATCCTGAGCAAGACCGATCTTCTGAGGGCGCTTCAGCTCCGCTCGGCTCAGCTTAGCCTGGAGGGGCTTGACAGTTTTAGGAGCACTCGCTAAGCTTCTTTTTGCGCTGCCGGAAGGCAGCCGGGGACCTTGAAAGGGAAGGACCGGCAGAAATCACGCCAACCATGCTGTTTTCCCGGGCATAAAACGGGAAGCTTTTCTGGAGAGTTTGATCCTGGCTCAGGGTGAACGCTGGCGGTATGCCTAAGACATGCAAGTCGAGCGGGCCATGGGGCGACTCATGGTTAGCGGCGGACGGGTGAGTAACACGTAGGTGACCTA